>JAJCYN010000328.1 GCA_029262915.1 Flavobacteriales bacterium | reverse complement strand
TAGTGCCTTTTATCTGGCTATTACATATTCTGCCTGCGCATGGGTCGTGTTCACAATACATATTATAATTCCAAATAAGATATTTCTTGTAATTTTCATGTTATCAATGATTACTTCTTAAATATTTTATTCATATGGAGTTGCCCATTTTCAAATGTCAATTTCAAAAAATAAACACCCTCTTTCAAATCAGAAACATTAATTTTTGTTTGTAGTCTAAAAGCATTTTCTGATTTAATAATTTGACCTGATAGATTATATATTTCAATCAGTTGAATTTCAGATTTAGCTGCACCTTTCCAATAAATAAAATTTTCTGTAGGGTTAGGGTATATCAAAATATCATTTTTTGTTATTTCTGATAATCCAATAGTTGTAATTGTATTTCCTGTGACCTTTACGTTATCAATCATAAAATCATGTTCCCATAAATTTCCTGTATTATTTACAAACCGAAATCTAATTTTCATATTTGAATTTCCATAGGTTGATATATCAATACTATCTGCACCCAAAGTGTCAAGACCATTAAATGTTCTTACGTTTTGCCAGGTTAAACCATTAAAAACATCTACAAACCCCTCAAGAGCTGTTGATTGATATAAAAACTGAAAGTCATATTGGAGATAAATAAAGGAATTTCCCATATCTGAAAAAAAAGGGCTTTCAATTACCTCATTCGTCACCAGTCCATTCCAATCGTAGCATTTCATAAATGGTGTGCTGTCAAAATCAAATCCATAATGAGATGAAGTGGTGTCCCATGTTCCTGTAGCATTTCCACTAAATGTAGTCATCCAATTTACGGGTAGCCCTAAATTAAAATCTTCTTGAAATAAAACAGTTTGAGCATTTATAACTGTACTCATCATAAATACAGTAATTGTAATTAATGTTTTCATAGCTATTATTTTTTTAATTGTTTATCTTTTTATTAACTTGGTTGCGTAAGTATTGTACTCTCCAACTATGGATAGCATGTAAAGACTTGTATTAATTGCTAACCCATTAAGTCTAATTGTGTTAGTCCCTTCTTTTACTGATTGAGATTTACTCGAAATTATCCTACCTCTATAATCGTAGAAATAAATCGTTATATCTTCATCTTGTGTTGTTGTGATATTAAAATTAAGTGACTGATTATTTAACACAATTTGATCTACCGTAAAGTTGCTTGGGTTACAGCTTACAGATGCTATTTTATGATAATTTATTGCTCCATCAAAATCAACCTGTTTTAACCCATAATAGTTTATTCCTGAAGAGGGGTTGTAATCTATCGTTGAATAATTAATTATGGAGTTGCTATTCCCAGCTCCATTTACAGTAGTTAATTCAAAGAAATTAATTGCATCATAACTTTTTTCTACTATAAAATAATTGTTGTTAATTTCTGTTAGTGTTGTCCACTCAATTTTAACGCTTCCACTTTCACAATCACTTCCAAAATTTATTAACTCCACAGGTAAAGGGTTTAAATTATCTACCAGTATCCAATCTTCAAAGAAATTTACTGCTGTAACATTAATTCCTGTTACTCTATCATTTATCGCATCATTGGTTCCCAGCAATAATGATTCCCAGCTTCCTAAAGAGGTGTTAAATCGTTGAGCCAATAAATTAGCTTCTATCAAGGTATTGGTGTTTCCTATTTCATTTGCTGCTGGGTCATAATTTATTGTGAGTGTAACATCTGGTTTAGCTACATACGATAGTGCATCTATATGCCAAAACCTGTCAACTACCGATAAGGACTCATCAACAACTGGAGGGGATGAATTCATATTTGTTACCCCCGATGGGTAAGGTGTATTCATGTCTGTAGCTGTTTCATAGGTGGATAATATAAATTCTGCTGTTGCTCCTGTCCCTGCTGTTGTTTTATTTATTGATAATGGTATTTTAGTTCCATTACCTCCTTGTGATACTGGTTTTGTTGTCCAAGGAATTATGTAGGTTCCTGTGGTAGTTCCTATTTCCCATTTTATCACATCTAATTCATTTTCTGAGACAATGTTCCCTCCTGTTCCAGTCGTTATAATTGCGTTTGGATTAGAATTTTCAAGTACCAAATAGGCACTGTTATCAATTATTATATATCCATCGTTATTTAATACTACCCGAGATTGTGACTGTCCAAAAACTGGTAATAGAATTAATAATAGTAGTGCTTTTTTCATAGCCTCTTATTTTTGATCGGTTTTTAATAATTTCTCTTTTATCATTTAACATTATAAACCTTTGTTTCAAAAAGTCTCGCTAATAGGTAACTGTTCCTAAGCCTCTTCCCATTATTCTAAAAACGGAATTTGCCCAAAAAGAACCTGGTCCTGCAGCCCCTTCTTTTACCTGTATTGAAAAGGTTCCCGAACCATTGCTGATTGCCTGAATACTTGTTGCAACAGCTCCTTCTGAAGCATCTCCTGAATCGACAGAAGTTATTACCAAATCACCTCCATATATTTTTTTAATTACCCACTTTCGATAATACGTTCCATATCTATTTTCTCCAGCTGATCCTCCTGTCCGAACAAAAGCTTCAATTACTGCTCCCCCATAATCATTAAAAGGAACTGTTAAAATCGTTTGCCAAACTGTTGGAGTACTTCCATTTAAATTCTTGTATACTGGCTCTGTTAGTTCTCCAAGCATATCACCTCCAGTATCTGGTGGGGGTGGACCTTTATGATTGATATGTAGTTTTGCATTGGGGGTAGTCGTTCCTATACCTACATTTCCACTATCCGGTTGTAAAACAAGATCATTAACAGATGTAACCGTTGGAGCAGAGGTAATAATCATATTATCTTGGAGTACACCACCTGCATTCCAACTTTGTATCTTAAAACTTTTTCCAAGGCCAGAATGAGGATGTAATATGAAATCTGAAAGCGTATTTATACTTAACATTGGGGCGGCCTCAACTCCATAAACTTCAAATGCATTTTGTGGACCACTTATTACTTGTAATTTTGCAGTAGGGGTTGTTGTTCCAATACCGACATTACCATTGGGAAGAATTCTCATTTTCTCTGTAGACGGTTGATCGGTATAAAATCGGATATTTCCAACTCCTGCCCAAGCATCAGAAGACATTACAACTATATCAGCATTACCAGGATCTCTTATTCCTTGATCGTTGCCAAGTTTTACGCTAGTTAAAGGTCCGCTCAATTTGATATTTCCCAATATATTTAACCTTTCAGTGGGGTTAATTAATCCTATACCTATATCCCCTGTTGATGTAACCCTAAGCTGTTCAGTATTATTGGTTCTGATTATCCAATCCTGAGCATCAGTAGTTCCAATAAAATTGGTTGCTGGGTTAGTTCCTGAATTACCTGTTAAAGACCAATCTAATCCAGTACTATTACCTGTATTGAGTAAGCGTACCCATTTGGTACCATCCCAATAATAATAACCAGGGGTTACATCGTTAATGGTAGCTGTATTATACACTAACAAACTATTTACTATACTTGCTCCTATGGGAGCATTAGAACTGGTTATGGTTAATGCTACTCTAGG
>JAJCYN010000327.1 GCA_029262915.1 Flavobacteriales bacterium | reverse complement strand
TTTAATTATCCTTACTGGAAAATAATTACCACTTTTGGTAAAAACGATCAGTTTCAATACACGAAATTAAATGCGTCATTATCTTCTGTTAAACGAAGAGAGAAAGGATCCACTTCTGAGGCTTTATTTGAAAGAAAAACAATGTCATCGCATTATTTTAGTTGGTTGGCAACAAAATGGTTGAACATAGGTTTATTTGAATCTACTTTGTGGGAAACCGAAGATTCTTCTGGAACAAAACCACTACAATGGCAACAATTTAATCCTATAATAGGAATAAATACGACAACAACAGGGTTTAATGATGGCAACCACACCGTAGTTGGAAGCAACATAAAAATTAAACTCCCATTCAAAACCATATTGTATAACCAATTTGTTTATGATGGCTCTTCTAAGTTTGGCTATCAGTTTGGTTTAAGGTATTTTGGAATTAATAATTTAACGGTTCAAGTAGAATACAATAGTGTTGAACCGTATACTTATTCGTCTGATATTCGATTACAAACCTACTCCAATTACAACGAATCTCTCGCCCATCCTTTAGGGGCAAATTTTACTGAAATTGTAGGAATTATTAATTACAAGTATAAACGTTTGTTCTTACAAATAAAAGGGACTAAAGCTGATTATAAGTTCTTTGGTAATAGTATTTTTCTCTCAGAAAATGCTTTACCTTCTTTTATTAATACAAGTGAAAATATAGATTTGTCGCTCTTAACAATACAAGCTCATTTAGGTTTTTTAATTAACCCTAAAAATAATATGTCTATACTAATTGGATTAAGTAAAAGAACAGAAGATTTTGGGAATTTATATGGTGGCTCTGGTATTAGCTTTGTAGGTTCCCCGGTTACGACTTCAACTGGACCAAACACAGAAACGCAATACATCTATTTTGGGTTCAGAACTTCATTAAGAAATTTATACGATGACTTTTAAATAATGCAAGAACTAATTTTACCAATATTAACCTCTTTTTTGATCGTGTTACTCTCAACTCCATCATTCATAAAGATAGCTGAGCTTAAGCATTTGTTCGATGATCCCTCTGAGGACAGGAAAATTCATACTCGCAAAATTCCATTAATGGGAGGTATGATGATTTTTGCAGGAACATTGTTTTCGTTTTTACTTTGGTTGCCCATTAACGAAATGGGCGTTATTAAATATTTAGTTCCTTCTTTATTAATTATGTTTTTCGTTGGAATGAAAGATGACATTATTGGCACAGCTCCTGTAAAAAAATTAGCTGCTCATATTGTCGTTGCTTTTATTATGGTTTTTATGGCAGAGGTTAAATTGACAAGTTTACACGGTTTATTTGGCGTAAGAGAAATACCCGAATGGGCAGGTATTATGCTAACCGTTTTTACATACATTGTGGTAATAAATGCCTTTAATTTAATAGATGGAGTAGATGGGTTAGCCGCTGGAGTTGGATTAATTGCTTCAGCAGTTTTTGGTTTTTGGTTCTATTATGCTGGCGATTGGACCTATGCCGTTTTATCCTTTTCTCTAGCCGGAGGATTGCTAGGGTTTTTAAGGTTTAATTTCAATCCTGCTAAAATATTTATGGGAGATTCTGGCTCACTAACTATAGGATTTTTAATAGCCGTTATGGCCATTGAGTTGGTTGAATATGACCCACAATTAGAACTACCAAAAATTATTGATAATATTTCTAAACCTATCTTATCAATGTCTATTTTAGTTTACCCATTAATAGATACAATTAGAGTTTTTACATTAAGGGCAATTAAAGGTGTTTCTCCGTTTACTGCAGATAGAAATCACATCCATCATCGATTAATTGATTTAGGGTTATCGCATAAACAAACGGTAATCATTATTTACTTATTTAATTTATTGATAATTGGTGCCTGTGTTTTTGCTCAGCGATTTGACCCTAGTTATTCATTTGTTGTAATTATGGCCAGCGTTATTCTTATCATACAAATTCCATTTATTATCAAGCCTAAAAAAAGTGCTTAAGAAATTAACCATCATATTATTCTTAGCTGTTTTGGTTTTAAGTCTTCAAGCGCAAAATTTTAACATTACTAATGAACGAACCTTTTCTGTCTTATTTACTCAAAACATAGATACACTAGAGAATTTTCATACGAGCATTAGACCTTTTTCAAAAAATGAGATCAGCAATCACGATTCATTAATGAATTTATTAGATATAAAATCTGAATCCAAATTCTTATCAGCTATTAGTAATTATGGAGATGTTATGCCTTATGAAAAAAGGTTTATAATGGAACTTTCACCAGTGATTAATACCGGTGTTACCATTGAAAAGAGTGATGCTCTATCTCAAAGTTTACCCGAATTATCATTTGGAGTAAACCTAAACAGTAGCATTGGAAAAAAATGGAGCATGCAGTTCATTTTATTATCTGATCATTCTGATTACGCATCATTCGTTGATTCATTGGTTCAGAATAAAAATATAAGTCCAGGGTATGGTTATTCTAAAGATAATCAAGCGTTTTATGGGCAAGGAAACATCACTTTTACAGCTGATGAGCATTTCACTTTCCAATTAGGTTATGGTAAAAATTTTATTGGAGATGGTTATCGTTCTTTATTCTTATCCGACAATGCAAACAGTTATCCTTATTTAAAAATTACCGCCAATATTTGGAAACTAAAGTATATGGCACTATACGCTAATTATCAGGACATCAGAGGGTCTAATGGAAATATTAATGCCTATTCTCAAAAATTATCTACCGTACATTATTTGAGTTTAAATATTACTAGATGGTGGAATTTGGGGTTATTTGAAAGCATAATATGGCAATCTCAGGAGGACAATTTTTATAGGGGGTACGATATAAATTATTTCAATCCAGTTATCCTTTTACGACCTATAGAATTCTCTCAAGGATCAGCCGATAATGCTTTAATTGGAGGAAGTATGAAATTTAAAATTAGGAAAAAGAATATTTTATATGGCCAATTAATTTTGGATGAATTCAATCTGAACCAATTAAAAGCTCGTACAGGATGGTGGGCAAATAAATATGGCTATCAATTGGGCTTAAAGTCTTATGATTTTTTAACGCTCAAGAATTTGAATTTACAATTGGAGTATAACATGGTTAGGCCTTTTACTTATACGCATAATTTTAACCCCACCAGTAGCATAAGCACGCTACAAAATTATGCTCATTTTAATGCTCCTTTAGCTCATCCTTTAGGGGCTAATTTTAAAGAAGCTACTGCCGGTTTAACCTATCATAAAAAAAGATGGATTTTTGAGGGATTAGCTACAATTGCTAAGGTAGGATTTGATACAAATAATACGACAAGTATAGGACAAGATGTTTACATACCGAACAATGATCGGGCAGAAGATTTTGGAAACTTTACTACTCAAGGGTTAACAACGGATATTATTAATAGTACAGTAAAAATTTCCTATGTTATTAACCCTAAATCTCAGTTACTTCTTCAGGTAGGAGTTACCAATAGAATGTATAAAAACAGTACTGAAAATACTTCAACAAATCTAATTTTTATAGGGATTAAAACGGCAATTACTAATCGCTATTTTGACTTTTAGAATTTAAAATAGGATGTAATAAGCCAAGGCCAAAAGTGCTATTACATAAATAATTACTCTTCTGTTCATTTGATTACCAGCTCTGTTTCTGCTATAGCTATTTCCCCAGTTTTCTCTAATCGTAGATTTAAAATCTTCTGTAGTTGATTTTTCAAAAGTTGGATTATTACTTACTTCTCTAGTAATGCTTTCATAACGTTTTTTCATTTTCTCTTTTCGCTCATCATAATAACGAGGTTCAAAGTAAAATTGGTCAGGTTTTTTAGACCTAAAACCAAACATTGATGGTATTTTCGGTGCTTCCATAAACTTATAAGTTAACTCAAATTTACAATAAAATAACGTAAAATCATTTCATTATATTATTCCATAGTTTTGTAAAATGAACTTTGGAGAACTTCTAGAACAAGGTCAATCTAAAAAAACTACTACATTAATAGTCAATGAAGTATGTAAACATCCTAAAAAAATGGATGAACTAATGCGATTGTTTAATAGTAATAAATCTTATGTATTGTTACAACGAGTTGCTTATCCGTTTTCTTATATTATAGAAAATCGTCCTGCATTAATTATTGATTATTATCCCTTTTTAATTCAACGTTTGAATGAAAAAGAAAACCATTCTGCGGTTACTAGAAATATTTTGCGAGCATTTCAGTTTGTAGAAATTCCTGAAGAACATCAAGGAATTATTTTAGATAGTTGTTTTAAATTATTGAATTCATCGGACGAGCCAATTGCAGTAAAAGCTTTTAGTATGACAGTTATTTTTAATTTATCAAAAAAATATCCAGACATAATTCCTGAACTAAAGGTTAGTATTGAAACTTTAATGCCTAATGCAAGTTCGGGAGTAAAAAATAGGGGTAAAAAGATTTTAAAAGCAATCCAATAATAGGGTTAGGTTATCAGTTAACTGACAAACACATTATGTCTAAATCATTATATTTGCTTGGAAATTTGAAAAGAATTTTATGAATATAGGGATTGTTTGTTATCCAACATTTGGGGGGAGTGGAGTTGTTGCAACAGAATTAGGTAAAGCATTGGCTTCTAAGGGGCATAAAGTTCATTTTATTACCTACCAGCAACCTGTTCGATTAGATATTTTTTCAGAAAATATTTTTTACCATGAAGTAAAAGTATCTGATTATCCATTATTTGATTATCAACCTTATGAGTTAGTGCTTACAAGTAAATTGGTTGATGTGGTTAAGTTCGAAAAACTCGATATTTTACACGTTCATTATGCCATTCCTCATGCCTCGGCAGCATATATGGCTCAGCACATTTTAAAATCGGAAGGAATAAACATCCCTTTTGTAACAACTTTACACGGAACAGATATTACATTGGTTGGTAAAGACTCCTCTTTTGCTCCTGTTATTACTTTTGCTATTAATGAATCGAATGCTGTTACTGCTGTTTCAGAAAGTTTAAAACAGGATACATTGGAACATTTTTCTGTTAAAAGGGAAATTGAAGTAATTCCTAATTTTATTTGTTTAGATCAATTCAATTATAATGGTAATATTGATGGATTAAAAAAATCATTTGCTCCAAATAGTGAAAAAATACTGGTTCATGTTTCAAATTTTAGAAAAGTAAAAAGGGTTGATGATGTAATGAAAATTTTTGATGTTGTGCGGAAAAAAATTCCTGCTGTTTTATTAATGGTTGGTGATGGTCCTGAAAGACACCGTTTAGAAGAATTATGTAGAGAATTAAAAACGTGTCATTTAGTAAAGTTTTTAGGAAAGGTAAAAGATACAGAGCGTATTTTAGCTGCCTCAGACTTATTTCTTTTACCATCTGAATCAGAAAGTTTTGGTTTAGCAGCTTTAGAAGCAATGGCTGCTAAAACACCTGTTATTTCTACTAATACTGGTGGACTTTCTGAAGTAAATGAAAATGGTATTTCAGGATTTTTAAGTAACGTTGGCGATGTTCAATCTATGGGAGAAAATGCACTAAAAATTCTTTCTGATAATTCAACTTTAGAAAAGTTTAAAAAAGGAGCCTATCAACGAGCTAAGAAGTTTGACATTCATGCTATTCTTCCACTCTATGAAAAACTGTATAAACGTATTGTTGGTTAAAAAGTTTGAAAAGCTATATCATTGGTTTTTAACTTAATTTGTTTTAAAAAATTAGTTAATACAGTTACATTCTTATTGGTGTAATATTTGTGTGTATTGGGTATTAAATTTCGATTTAATAAATTTTCTTTCTCCAAAATATACTTAGTCTGTTTAGCTACTGCCTTCCCAGAATCAATAATGGTTATGTCTTTAGGTATTATTTGTTTTATAATTGGTATAAGAAATGGGTAGTGCGTACAACCTAACACAATGTTATCTACTCCTTGCTTAACAATAGGAGTTAAGTATTTTTCTAATAATGGTTTTGTTGCTTCTAAATCGCCTTTTTCAATTAATCGCACTAAATTTTTACCTTCTACTTCAACAATTTCTAATTGACCTCTGAATGGGATTGAAGTGGATAAAAACAAGTCACTTTTTAAGGTTCCTTTGGTTGCTAAAATTCCTATTTTACCAGATTTCGTTTTTAAAGCAGCAGGTTTTGTTGCAGGTTCTATTCCAATAAAAGGAACGTCATATTTTTCTCTTAAAATATCAATTGCATTAGTAGTAGCAGTATTACAGGCAACAACAATAATTTTACAACCTAACGCTAAAAGTAATTCTGTATTTTTAATACTGAGAGTTATTATTTCTTCTTTACTCTTTTCTCCATAAGGAGCATTAATACTGTCTGCTAAATAAGTAGTAGATTCATTAGGAAGTAATTTAACTATTTCTTTACAGATGGATAGCCCTCCTAA
>JAJCYN010000326.1 GCA_029262915.1 Flavobacteriales bacterium | reverse complement strand
CAAAACTAACTTCATGTCCTGCACTTGCCAATCTTGGTATAGCCCCTAAAGCACATTTTACTGCACCTTTATTGGTGTACTCTGGCGAATAACCATAACTGGTTAATAAATTAAAAATGTATTTACTAGCGTTATCAGTATAACCAGTTGGCGAATCAATTGCTATTAATTCTTTAAGCGTGTTGTAGTTTTGCATAATCGAACTCAATAAGATTACGAATATACTAAACCAGCATCTATTAATAAAATAGACTTATCGAATCAAAGTAATGCTTCCTTTTTCAAGATATTGTTTACCATCACTTCCAATAGCCTTGATAATAAAGAAATAAGTTCCATCAGGAACTTCTTCGCCCGAATTAGTTCTTCCATCCCAAAATCCTCTTATAGCATCCCAAAAGAACATTTTTTGTCCCCAACGATTATAGATTTCACCTTCCACTTTTTTCAGGTTAAACCCTTTAACGAGAAAGATATCATTGTCACCATCTCCATTAGGAGTAAAAACATTAGGAACAAAAATTACACTTTCATGATTTACTGTCACTGTAATATTATCTGAGGCAATACAACCATTAGAATCCACGACTGAAATAGTATATGTAATAGTTTCTTCAGGTGTAGAAATGGTTATAGGACATGTAATACAACTGAGCCAATCTTGTGGCGACCAAGTATATGTTCCATTAGATCCAATAGTTGTTAATGTTGTACTTGTTCCTGCTGCAATTGTTACATCCGAATTGGCAGTTATAGCTGGTAAAGGATTAACTACTAAAGTAAAACTTGTTGTGTTTGTACAACTTCCTGAGCTTACTATAACGGTATAAGTTGAAGTATTACTGGGGTTAATATTGATTGAAGAAGTAGTGTCATTTGTATTCCAGAAATAAGTCCCTCCGCCATTTGCTGTTAAAACAACAAGGGTTCCTTCACACACAGAGTCTAAACCAGTTATACTAGCAAGAGGAAGAGGTAGAACATTTAAAATTGTATTATGAATACTATCGCAACCTAAAGCAGAAACAAGTACGTCTGAATAGATTCCAGGAGTCTTTTGCCAAGACCCACCAACAAATAGGCTATCTCCTTTGCAAATATTGGAGGTAATAGAGGTTGTGTTTGTTGGAATAACATATAAAGTAATGTTTGCTGTGTCGCTTAACCCTACTGAATCTGTAACTATTGCAGTATAAGTTGTTGTGACTGATGGACAAATATTGTGTGGACCAAGACCATTAGGCACTCCGTTATCCCAAGTAATAGTATTTGGCAATGCTCCTCCACTAACTGTTGCTGATAATAATGAACAACTCCCTTCACAAATAGTATCGTTTGTTGTGTTTAATAAAATATTTGGTGGTTGAG
Source organism: Flavobacteriales bacterium (assembly GCA_029262915.1). GTDB lineage: Bacteria > Bacteroidota > Bacteroidia > Flavobacteriales_E > Vicingaceae. The sequence continues at coordinate 3,004 of JAJCYN010000326.1, read as the reverse complement.
GAACTGGTATTACACTTACATCATCTATAAGGTAAAAAGTAGAAAAAAAACTTGTACTTAAATTTATCGAATTAGATGTAGAAGCATCATCAAAAAAATTACCGATAGTAATGTATTGTTCTCCACCTGTAGCAGTATAAACACCACTAATTAATATCCAATTGACAGTATCAGTAACAATTGAGGGTTCATTTATTTGAGGTGTAAATGCTAAAACTAAACTACTTGCAGAAAAAGGTGCTGTTACAGAAAGATACGCTCCAATATTATTACAAGCAAACTTTGAATTATTGGCTAGCGAAACATAAAAACTGACAACATAATCTTGCCCAACAATTAATGGAGATGTGAGCTGTGCTTGAATATATTCCCTTGAGTTGGCTCCAGTTGCAGGAAAAAACACACAGTGTGCATATGCATCTCCTGTACGAGCATTTTGGAAGCCAAAAAAATTGCCAGGAACATCAACAAAATTATTTGTACTACAAACATTAAAATAATCGGGAGTACCTAATGTAGGTGTTACCCATGGAATCGCTGAATTTAATTGATTAACAGATGTTGGGCATGTAGTATAAGTTTCAAAGCTAGGGTTGGGAACTAAATTTTGAGAACTGGCTACTAGACCAAGATTCATGATTACTAGAAATAGGCTTTTCTTTCGAAAACGCTGTAAAGTCTTTAAAATCATAATTTAAACTAAATTATTTTCGACTAAATATTCGGCAATTTGAACAGCATTTGTGGCAGCACCTTTACGAAGATTGTCAGTAACCACCCACAAATTCAAGGTGTTTGGTTGAGATTCATCTCTTCTTATTCTCCCTACAAAAACATCATCTTTATCTGCAGCATAGAGGGGCATAGGATAAGTGTTAGTGTCTAGATTATCTTGTAGAGTGATACCATCTGTTTCGTGTAAAGTTTTACGAACCTCAGTTAAATCAAAATCGTTTTTAAATTCAATATTAATGGCTTCAGAATGTCCTCCAACTACAGGAACACGAACAGCTGTTGCGGTAATTTTAAGAGAGTCATCATTCAAAATTTTCTTAGGTTCATTTACCAATTTCATTTCTTCTTTGGTGTAGCCATTGACTTCAAACACATCGCAATGTGGGATACAATTTTTGTCTATTGGATATGGATAGACCATTTCTCCTTCGATCCCATTCCGCTCATTTTCAAACTGTTGTACTGCTTTAACTCCTGTTCCAGTTAAAGATTGATAAGTAGAAACGATGGTTCTTTTTATGGTATATTTTTTATGAAGAGGATTCATCACTAAGACCATTTGAATTGTAGAACAGTTTGGATTGGCAATTATTTTATCATTAGTAGTTAATTGGCTGGCATTAATTTCCGGGACAATTAATTTATTATTTGGATTCATTCTCCAGGCAGAAGAATTATCAATTACTGTAGTTCCCTCTTTAGCAAATTTTGGAGCCCATTCTAAAGAAGTACCTCCACCAGCAGAAAAAATTGCAATATCAGCTTTCATATCAACAGCATCCTGTAACCCGATAACAGTAAATTTTTTATTATTAAACTCAATTTCCTTTCCAATAGATTTTTCAGAAGCAACAGGAATCAATTCCGTTATCGGAAATTTTCTTTCGGCTAACACTTTTAACATTACACTACCAACCATTCCAGTGGCACCAACAACTGCAACTCTCATTTTTCAATAAATATATTCCACAAAAGTAAAATTAAATTTTGTTACAGCGTAAACGATTGACATTAAACCACAATATGTTTTACATTTTAACTATCTTGTCATTCCAATTGAATAAATTAACAAAATGGGTACTTTTATTTTATGTTAAAAAAAATAGGAATTATACTGTTAGCATTATTTGCTTCTCAATTGGGAGTTTCTCAATTTATCGATGATTTTACTGATGGTGATTTTACAATTAATCCTATTTGGAGTGGCGATAATGGGTTGTTTACAGTAACTACCAATGAATTAAATTCTCAAAGTGCAGTAGCTAATGTTTATTATTTAAGCACAGCATCAACAGTGGCTCTCAATGCTCAATGGGATTTTTATTTTAATATGCAGTTTAGTACTTCGGGAGCTAATTTTGTAGATGTTTATTTGATTTCGGATGTTGCCAATGTAACAACTCCCAATAATGGTTATTTTGTTAGAATAGGAGGAACGCCAGATGAGGTTTCTTTATATAAAATAGTTGCAGGAACACCTACAATTTTAATTGATGGTCCAGATGGAAGTGTAAACAGTAGCACCAATAACCCATTTGATGTTAGAGTAACAAGAGATGTGGCAAACAATTGGACACTATTTTATGACGATGGTGCGGCTAGTAGTTTAGTGAACATTGGAACCATTACGGACAACTCTGTTACTACTTCAAGTTTTTTTGGAATTGCTATTACTCAATCTGGAGCTGCAGGACCAGTTAACAGTCATTATTTTGATAATTTTAGCGTAGGAACTATTTTAGGAGATACTGCTTCACCATTAATAGATTCTCTTGTTGTTCTTAATTCAAGCAATTTAGATGTTTATTTTAACGAACCAGTAGATTTAACGACTTCTCAAAATTTAACCAATTATTCAGTTGACTTTGGAATAGGAGTTCCAAGTGCTGCAAATAGAGATGTAGTTGATTCTTCATTGGTTCACCTCACATTTGCCACACCATTTGTAAATGGACAACCATATAACTTAACTGTTATTAATGTGGAAGATACACTTGCAAATGCTACCGCAGGTATTGTTCAACCATTTATTTATTTGGTAGTAATTGTGCCGAATGCAGGAGATGTAATTATTAATGAAATTTTCGCTGACCCTGTCCCACAACAAAGTCTCCCTTTAGAAGAATTTGTAGAATTGTATAATTCGTCAAACAATGCTTTTGTGTTAAATAATTGGCAATTTGTGAATACGACAACAGCTAAAACACTCCCTAATTTTGTGTTAGCTCCAAAGAGCTATGTTATTCTTTGTGATGTAAATGATACTGCT
>JAJCYN010000325.1 GCA_029262915.1 Flavobacteriales bacterium | reverse complement strand
GATAGCGTATTTTTTTCTTTTATAAACACCTAAAATTTCATTAGTTCTAATACTGTGATTGTGAAGTATTTGTCTAACTAAATCATTTAAGTCTTTAGAAGTAGTCCAGTTTTTAGAATCAATGAAGATAAAATCATCGATCTTTTCTAAAACTTTAACACTAAATTTAGTTCCTTTAGGAATGATGTCTTCATTGTAGTAATTTACTACACCTTGACAAGTTTTTCCATTAACAACTTTGAATAATTTATCAATTAACTCTCCTTTCAAAGTAGCAATTTCTTTATCATACTCTTCATCTAATTTAATAATTAGTTTTTTCTCTTCGGCTCTAACGTTTTTATCTTTTACAGCCCGTTGAAATAACTTCTTATCTACAACTACACCTTTAACTGATGGTCTTACTTTTAAAGAAGCATCTTTAACATCTCCAGCTTTATCGCCAAAAATTGCTCTCAACAATTTCTCTTCTGGTGTGGGGTCAGTTTCTCCTTTAGGAGTAATTTTACCAATTAGGATATCACCTTCGTGAACTTCCGCACCAATTCTAATAATTCCGTTTTCATCTAAATCTTTTGTAGCTTCTTCACTAACATTTGGAATATCGGCAGTTAATTCTTCCAATCCTCTTTTAGTATCTCTAACTTCTGTAGAAAATTCTTCAATATGAATTGAGGTAAAGATGTCATCTTTTACGACTTTTTCTGAAATGACAATCGCATCTTCAAAATTATAACCTTTCCAAGGCATAAATGCTACCTTAAGATTTCTACCCAAAGCTAACTCTCCATTTTGAGTCGCATATCCTTCACACAATACTTCACCTTTAGAAACTTTCTGTCCTTTAACAACAATAGGAGAAAGGTTAACACAAGTGTTTTGATTTGTTTTTTGGAAATTAGATAAGTTATAAGATTTAGAATCATCATAAAAACTTACTAATTTTTCTTCTTTGGATCTATCATATTTAATAGTGATTGTATTCGAATCAACATATTCAACAATACCATCTGTCTCAGCGTTAATTAGTACTCTAGAATCTTGAGCAACTCTACCTTCTAATCCTGTTCCAACAATTGGAGATTCAGCATTTAATAAAGGTACTGCTTGACGCATCATATTTGATCCCATTAAGGCTCTATTCGCATCGTCATTTTCTAAAAAAGGAATTAATGAGGCAGCTATAGAAGCAATTTGGTTTGGTGCTACATCCATTAATGCTAGCTCTTTTGGCTCAGCAACAGGAAATTCACCTTCTAATCTAGATTTTACCGTCTTCGTTAGGAAATTACCTTTATCATCAACCTGAGCATTCGCCTGAGCAATAATTCTACCATTTTCTTCTTCAGCACTTAAATAAATGACTTCTTTTTTAAGATTCAACTTACCTTCTTCTACGTGACGGTAAGGTGTTTCAATAAATCCTAACTTATTTACTTTTGCATATACACATAGCGAAGAAATCAAACCAATATTTGGACCCTCAGGAGTTTCAATTGGACAAAGTCTACCATAGTGTGTATAGTGAACATCCCTTACCTCGAACCCGGCTCTCTCTCTAGATAAACCTCCTGGCCCTAAAGCAGACATTCTTCTTTTGTGAGTAATCTCAGATAATGGATTCGTTTGATCCATAAATTGAGATAATTGGTTAGTACCAAAGAAAGAGTTAATTACAGATGATAATGTTTTAGCATTAATCAAATCAGAAGGTGTAAATACTTCGTTATCTCTAACATTCATTCTCTCACGAATGGTTCTAGCCATTCTAGATAGACCAACTCCAAATTGGTTATACAGTTGTTCACCAACTGTTCTAACTCTTCTGTTACTCAAGTGATCGATATCATCAACAAGAGTTTTTGAGTTAATTAGCTCAATCAAATATTTTATAATAGATATGATATCTTCTCTTGATAATGTTCTCACATCATCAGCAGTATCCATACCTAATTTTTTATTTATTCTGAACCTTCCTACTTCACCTAAATCATATCTCGTTTCAGAGAAAAATAATTTATCAATTACACCTCTAGCAGTTTCTACATCAGGCGGTTCAGCATTTCTTAATTGTCTATAGATATGTTCTACAGCTTCTTTTTCAGAATTTGAAGGATCTTTTTGTAATGTGTTATAAATAATTGCAAAATCTGCAGAATTTACATCTTCTTTATGAAGAATAATTGTTTTTGAACCTGATTCAATAATTTGATCAACGTGTTCTTTTTCAAGAATAGTTTCACGATCTATTATTACTTCATTTCTTTCAATAGAAACAACTTCTCCTGTATCTTCATCAACAAAATCTTCTACCCAAGTTTTTAATACTCTTGCAGCTAATTTTCGTCCTAATATCTTTTTAAGTCCTGATTTACTAACTTTTACTTCATCAGCTAAATCAAATAATTCTAATATCTCTTTATCAGTTTCGTATCCTATTGCTCTAAAAAGAGTAGTTACTGGTAACTTTTTCTTTCTATCAATATAAGCATACATCACACTGTTAATGTCTGTTGCAAATTCAATCCAAGAACCTTTAAAAGGTATTACTCTTGCTGAATATAATTTAGTTCCGTTAGCGTGGAAACTTTGACCAAAGAATACACCTGGTGATCTGTGTAATTGAGAAACAATTACTCTTTCTGCACCATTAATTACGAAAGTACCTTTGTTAGTCATATAAGGTATCGTTCCAAGATATACATCTTGAACTATTGTTTCAAAATCCTCATGTTCAGGATCTGTACAATACAATTTTAACTTAGCTTTTAAAGGTACACTGTGTGTTAAACCTCTATCAATACATTCATCAATTGAATATCTTGGTGGATCAACAAAGTAATCTTGAAATTCTAATACGAATTGATTTCTCGCATCTGTAATTGGAAAATTTTCACTAAAAACGTTAAACAATCCTTCAATAATCCTATTTTCAGGAGTAGTTTCTAACTGAAAAAATTCTTGAAAAGATTTTAATTGAATATCTAAAAAATCAGGATAAGCTAACTGATTTTTAGTTGCAGCAAAACTGATTCTCTCTGCTTTTTGTGTTTTAACTAACGGTTTATTCATTGGTATCAATGAGTTAAGTTATTATTAAATGACCTCAAAGAGGTATTAATTTGTATTATAAATACTATAACCCTTAGCAAATCAGCACACTATAAAAGTGGCCTCAGTTTTCCATTTACTTGGAGTTTATAAGCACAAAATGGTTTAGATACTATCTTGTTATAAACAATCTAGTATCTAAACCTGATAATTTTTGAAGGAAGTTTATTTAACTTCTACTTCAGCTCCTGCTTCTTCTAATTGAGTTTTAAGAGCCTCTGCTTCATCTTTAGCAATACCTTCTTTCAATGCTTTTGGAGCACCATCAACTAATTCCTTAGCTTCTTTAAGTCCTAAACCAGTTAATTCTTTAACTAATTTTACTACAGCTAATTTAGAACCACCAGCTGCTTTTAAGATAACATCAAATTCAGATTTTTCTTCACTACCAGCAGCGTCTCCACCACCTGCAGCAGGTCCAGCAACAGCTACTGCAGCAGCAGCAGGCTCTATACCATATTCTTCTTTTAATATTCCAGCTAATTCATTTACGTCTTTTACAGTTAAGTTAACTAACTCGTCTGCAAGTTTTTTTAAATCTGCCATTTTTTCTATTTTTTTTCTATTTAATTTTTATTATTAATTGTTGTGCACTTGTTTTTATTCAGGTCGCTCTGAAAGTGTTTTAACAATACCTGCTAGTTGTCCACCGCTTGATTGTAAAGCAGAAACAACATTTTTGGCAGGAGATTGTAATAAAGCAATAAGATCTCCGATTAATTCTTCTTTAGACTTAATAGATGTTAAGAAATCTAAGTTTTCATCACCGATGTATATTGCTGATTCAATGAAAGCTCCTTTTAAAATAGGTTTTTCACTTTTTTTACGGAAATCCTTAATAACTTTTGCAGGTGCATTACCTACAGTTGAAAACATTATTGAAGTATTTCCTTTTAATGTGTCATAAAGTTCATCGTATTCACCTTCAGCTTTTTCTAAAGCTTTTTTTAATAAAGTGTTTTTTACAACTTCTAATTTCACATCACTTTTAAAGCAAGTTCTCCTTAAATTTGAGGAAGCTACAGCATCTAAACCAGCAATATCAGCCAAATAAAAAATATTAGCATCATTTAACCTAGTGGTTAATTGATCTATTGCTTGATTTTTTTCTTCTTTTGTCATAACTTTTTTTTAGATTATAGAGTTAATTAAACCGCTAATGATTTTGATTCAATTTTAACTCCAGGGCTCATTGTACTTGATAAGCAAATGCTTTTCATATAGGTGCCTTTTGCCGATGTAGGCTTTAATTTTAAGATAGTCTGAAGTAATTCATTTGCATTCTCAGCAATTTTATCGGCTTCAAATGATGCTCTACCAATAGTAGTATGAATTATTCCAAATTTATCTACTTTAAAATCAATTTTACCTGCTTTGATTTCCTTAACAGCTTTACCGATATCCATTGTTACAGTACCAGATTTTGGGTTAGGCATTAATCCTCTTGGTCCTAAAACTCGACCTAAAGCACCAACTTTACCCATAACACTTGGCATTGTAATAATTACATCAATGTCAGTCCATCCTTCTTTTATCTTATCGATAAATTCGTCTAAACCAACATGATCAGCACCGGCTTCTTTCGCTTCAGCTTCTTTGTCAGGTGTACACAATACCAAAACTTTAACATCTTTACCTACACCATTTGGTAAGGCAACAGTTCCTCTAACCATTTCAGTAGCTTTTCTAGGATCAACTCCTAATCGTACGCTAACATCAATTGAGGCGTCAAATTTTGTAAATGTAATATCCTTAACAATTTTAGCTGCTTCATCTAAATTGTATTCTTTTTCAATATCAAATTTCGATAAAGCTTCTTTTGTATTTTTACTTAACCTAGCCATTGTTAATCAATTTATTTAATTATTATACTTCTGCTGGAAATTTACCTTTAACGTTTATTCCCATACTCCTCGCTGTACCAGCAACCATTTTCATCGCAGATTCAATTTTAAAACAATTTAAATCGGGCATTTTGTCCTCAGCAATTGTTTTTACTTGATCCCATGACACTGAGCCTACTTTTAATCTATTTGATTCCGCAGAACCGCCTTTCAATTTTGCAGCTTCTAATAGTTGAACAGCAGCAGGTGGAGTTTTAATTACAAATTCGAAAGACTTATCAGCATAAACCATAATAACAACTGGTAATACTTTACCTGCTTTATCTTGGGTTCTACCATTAAACTGCTTGCAAAATTCCATTATATTAACACCTTTAGCACCTAAAGCTGGTCCTACTGGTGGTGATGGATTTGCTGCACCCCCTCTAATTTGTAATTTAATTAATCCGCTTACTTCTTTAGCCATCTTAATTATTATTTAAATCGTACTCTTTCAACCGGAAGCATTATAATGT
>JAJCYN010000324.1 GCA_029262915.1 Flavobacteriales bacterium | reverse complement strand
ATTAGCCGTATCAAATCATTCCTTTTTTAGAATGGACTGCCTCTACATCTGTTGCACAGGTTGCAAATTTTGTATGTTGCACATGTTCTATTTTTTATTTTCATTTTCTTTGGTTTTCCAGTAATTTCCTTTGTTATCTTTATCGAGTAATCCCTTATCTAAGAGCAGTTTTAAATACTTTCCGACTGTTCTTTCAGCAACATCATTTTCAGCTCCAACCTTAACAGCATTTTTACGAGGAAAGCGTTTTGGAAGTCTATCAAAAAACTTTAGAATTGCCGACTTTTTTGTTTTTCTTGGCTCAACTCCCTCCTGAGGTAAGTTTTCATAAACATTAAAAGTGTGTTGTCTAATTATATCTATAAGGTGAACAGTATTTTCAAAATCAATTTTGCTACATGTAATCCAGATATCTTTATTGGTATTTACTTTTCCAAATAACTCCTCTATGGTTAGGCCCTTATCTTCTTCAAGCATTCTCATAACACTTAAAATTCCAGCAATTCGACTTGCCATCACCCCCATTCTAAATATTATTTTAGCCCCTGAATCTCCAATAATAGCTCTATATTGCTTTAGCCAATCTTTGAAAATCTTATTCATTTTCTTCTGGGTACTTTTATCCCAATGAAAAATAATTCTATTTCCTAATTCCTGTTGCCTTTCAAGTTCTTGATAGAGGTTTAATATTTGATTACTATATTTTAAAAATCTATCTTCATTTTCCTTCCACTTAGAATATCCAAAGGTTTCATCATCCAATTTTGGCTCTATTTTATATGAATAATAACCGACCCTAGAAAAAAGACCATTTTCAGCACTAGGAATCATTTCAACAACTGTTTTCGGTGTGCCAGAAACGATCATGGCTAGTTGGGGAGAAATAATTTCTTCATCCAAGCCCAAACGAAGAAAATCAATAGCCTCATGTTCCCACGCTTTCCTTAAAATCATTGAATACCCCTTACCTCCCCAGCTGTCTTGTGATAAAATAGAAGACATAACATCGCTCTCCGTTTCCAACATTGTTGCTTTACCACCAGCTTTAGCAAATTTCAGTTTGAATGCTGCTGCACTTGCATCAACTGGAATAAAGAATGTGGGTAAAACTGGCTCTATAGGTTTTTCTGCAGACTCTCCATCTTTTACTTTTTCTTTATATTCAATCATTTCCTGCTCATATTCGGACCAAGCTTTTCGTGCTTTATCTTTTAGGTAGTAGTGTACGCCTTCTCCGAGCTTCCGCATATCAGTAAGAACACCTTTTCCAGAAGCAAACCCAGCTGACACGACAAAAAACAGTGGAGGGTAAAATGTTTTATTCCTATGTATAATTATTACATTATGAATTGCTCCACTCAATATGGTAAGCAAGCCAAATATGGCAACATCTCTCTCCCTTTCAAATTTATTGTACATATCAGCGATGTCCTGAAAAATCTTAGGAAGTTTTTTAATAACCTCCTTATCAATTATCGGGGTTTCATAGGAAGGTTGTTCTTCCTCAACCTCAGGAACAGAGTTTGGCTTATTATAAATGCCGTGTTGTTGAGGATAAAGTTTATATTCAGATTCCAACCTCATAAGATGCTTTGAGTGTTCACGAATACCTACTTTTTTATCAAGCTCTTCTATAATAAAATCAAGAGGTAATCCATACCTGTTGGTTTGTCTAGAAAAATAAAATATGAATGCATTACGTCTTCCTTCTTCAAAAGTTTTCCCTACGCTTTCAGCCTTACTCCATATATAGTCAAATAGGGGTTTATCGTCTTTAATGTCTTCTGGTTTATCCTCTATAATAGAATCATCTTCAGGTAATGGAAGGTTTTTATGTTGCTCCACTAATTCGTCAAACTGTTCTTTTACAAAGCCACCACATACAAAGTCGCTTATGTCTACTGGTTTTTTATTGCTCATAATTTCTAAATATTTGTTAGGTCCGGTAAATCGAGAACTTGCAAGTTGTATTTGCTGGCAAGCATCGCTGAATTTTCAACACCTGTTTTATCAATATCAAACATGACCATTACATGCTTGAATCTTGATTTTAGGTTATTAATAAGATCTGGAGTAATTGAATTTAATAAGGCATTTTCACTCCATGGTGAGATTGCTGGATAACCCATAATTTCACTGGTGGTAATTACGTCTTTTTCTCCACCAACAATGAATATCACATCTCCTTTACCTTTACCTTTTCTTTCAGGAATTTGCTGTAATCCAAAAACTGCATTTTTAGGTTTATCACCTATTGTCCAAAACTTGTATGCCTTTTTCTTTGCAAATGGTTGATAAACCTTTCCATACCCTTCTTGTAAATAAGCAAAAACAGGTTCTTCGTAAATAATTCCACGACTCTTAGCCGATTTTTTATAGCTTTTTACGGCACATACATTAAACTTCTCTAGGTGCTCAATATTCAACCAATAGTGCTTCCAAAAGTTTATATGCTCTTTGGTAAAAGGCATAAGTTCGAGTGATTTTCCACCACTAAATTCTATTGTTTTTGTTTTCATCTTAATTTTTATTTTTTAAAAGTTCTTTTAAATCATTTCCTATAAGATACCCTCCTAAACCCCCATTAATTCTTAGTTGATTAACAATATTATAGTGTGTATAACAAGACTCAACACCTCCTTTTATGTCCATGTGGAATAGCTTCAATAGTTTGAAAATAGCATCAGCCTTTGTTAATTCAATAGCATTTATAGCTACGTCAAGGCTGACTGCAATACTCTCTATAGTAGGCTTATTTAACAGGTCGGTATATGATACTGAAAGCTTCTTTACAATATCATGTATCACAATTATTGTATTTGGTTTATAGCCACAATTCAGCTTTATTAACTTAGTGGCACTATCAAATTGTTCCTCAGCTTGATTAAGTAAATTCTTGAATTTACTTTGATTTTTAGTATTTAAGTTTATTTCGATATCATGCTTTTTTAGGTAGTCAAGTTGATCCTTATAAAACACATATTTTAGAAGAAGGACAATACTAGTGGAATCAACAACCATGATTTCTTTTAAGTCCTTA
>JAJCYN010000323.1 GCA_029262915.1 Flavobacteriales bacterium | reverse complement strand
TTCCAAATCAGTAGAAACTAATGTTATCCGCATTGGACACAAAACAAAAACAGGTACCACTTACCACGATTATGTCGTTGTTGCAGCTGAAGCGGCAAAAACTAAAGAAGATTACACTATTATAGTTGCCAATGATAAATTTGGTGGCGATATCGCTTTTAAGTACAATAGTGAAGATTTTGTGTTATTATATGGGTACAATGAAGACATCGAACAATGGACCGGATTTTATGCCGGAATGTTCTTAAATAAGGATGTAATCTCATTTTTAAGTACAAAAAAACTTTCCGAATAGAGATATCCAGCTTGTTTATTAAGCTTTTATTCACAATTTAAAGCGATTGAATCCCTTTTGTTTATGACAAAACAACAGTTTATTAACAACAAGCAACCTATTACCGTTTTTTACGACTACATTATATAGCTTATTTTTTAACTAATTTTACATTAATCTTTAAATTTTTAAAAATGAAGACGTTAGCACTAATTATCACTTTCATTACTTTTTTGAATTTATCAGCTCAAGAAGAGAGCAACTCGTTACAAGCCTCTTTAAACAAGGCACTTCAATCGGATGAAGCTAACATTGATAATTTTGAAGCCAATGTTGATTTATCGCAAAATACAGTTCAACTTAAATGGGAAAATTCCTCTAAAAGTAATGCTACCTCTTTTATAATTGAGAAAAGTACAGATAGAATTAGTTGGAATGAGGTTGCAACCGTATTCGGAGCACCACATAAGACTCAACCAACCGAGTTTTTTCATTTAGATTATCAACCATCAAATAACTTATCTTTTTATCGGTTAAAATCAAAAGATGATAATGGAAAAGAAGCCATTTCTAATGTTGTCCCTGTCAACTATGTAAAAAAACAAGGTGCCACAGCAGGTGTAAACTTACACCCTGATTTTTCAGAAGATTATAAAATAGTGAATATCGCCTTTGAAGAAATTTTTGAAAAAGAAATTTTATTGGTTATAAGAGATAAAAAAGGGAATGAGTTTTATTCCAAAGTAATTATCAATATTGAAGATGAATCGCTAATCGCAGTCCCTATTGAAAATGAAATTCCAAAAGGAGATTATTTAATTACAGCAACTTCTGAAAACCAAATTTACAGTCAGAATATTACCATTCTCTAATTAGGAGATTTATTCGTAAATCCAAAACAGTAAAGGTTTCTTTTTGTTTTTTAGTATCTCATCCATTTCTTTCATGAAATTATTGGAAACAGCTGGACAGCCCCAACTTTCAGCCAATTCAAACGGATAAATTTCTTCATCGTCTATTTCCCAAGAATGAAATACGATGTACCTATTATAAGCATTGTTATTCGTTTTTTCTAATCCATGTAATTTATAATTAATATGAATTCCAAAAGTGCTATATCCTCTTTTTCCAAGTTTATATTTACCCAATGAAGAACAATGGCTTTCTGGTGTATTGCTAAATTGAGGAACAACTCCAGATTCGTCTCCCGGCAAATTATCGCAAGTTCCATTGCTACACATTCCAGATTTCAAAATAGAATCTCCTTTCAAATCCCACAAAAAAAATCGTTTTTTACCTGAATGGATTTGCATATCTATCAAAATGCAAACATCTAAATTCATATTGTTTTCTTCGCAATAAATTTTAGCCAATTTTGCTCTACTTTTTAAGCGATTATTCGTTTTTACTTCAGCTTTTGTTGTACAACCAACAACAAGAACTAATAATGCTATTAGGCTTAGTTTATACATAAGGTAAGATTTTGGATTAAAAAAGGGAGCTTAATACTCCCCTTTCATTACATCATCAAATAATTTACTCTCTCTTTTCGAAAGTAAAATTCTTAGCTTTTGCTTGATCATGAATAGCATCGATCATAGCCATATCAAGAGAATTTTCTACTTTCTCTCCCATCTCTTTCTTTTTTTCAGCAACGAACTTTAATCGTTGAGCGTTCAGGCCTTTAATCTCCTTATTAATTTTGTCCCTTTCTCCTGTTTTCTTTATTACATAAGCTTTTCGTTGATCAATTGTCATAGACTGCATTTCTTTAGGTAGCTCTTCTTTCTTTACCTTACTCATATCAAAGTCCTTCTCTTTATTGGCATCAACTAAATCCCACTTAGTGTTTTTATATACATGTGAGCTTTTAGATACTATTCGAGACACTTTGTTTTGCACACCGTATATCTCTGAGTTTGCATCCTCAGTAGCTTGCCTTGCATAGTTTGAAGTACCCAAGCTTCCATATGGAACATATGTCTTATTTAAAGAAGTATTCAGCTCATCAATTTTATCATCATAAGGAGATTCGATATAAACCGTTTTACTATTATGAGAAATACTCATGTAATGGCCTGTAGCCAGATCAGAACCATTTTTCCACCCGGTTTTCAAACCTTCGTTAAAATCCCCACAAAAAATAGTGTTAATGGTAATTCCCTTATTTCTAGCTTTCGTACAAGCATCATCAGGATTTACGTTTCCTTGAGTAAATGGCTCATTACCGGCTATAAAAAGTAACTTTAAATCGGCATTACCAACTCCCCAATCTAACTGATTCGTAGCCGTTTGTATAACATGTCCACAAAATTCACTTCCTCCATTGGTTGTTAATGAAAATAAATCTGAAGAAATTTGATCCAAATCACTGGTTAATGGCGTTACCATCCTGATGTATCCTTCTGATGCAGCTAAACCATCATTCCCATATTCGTACAAGGCAATTTCCAATTCAGGCTTTACCCCTTCACATTTAGCCGTAGCCAACTCATTTACAATTTTCCATAGCTGGGATTGTGCCTGGTTAATTAATCCATCCATACTTCCACTAGTATCTAATAAAAGTCCAAGTTTAATGTGCTTGGCAGGAGGTGGATCCGGTGGAAAAGGTGGATCTGCATGTACTGGTTCGGTACAAGCTACCCCAAATACTATTAAAAATGAAACTGAAATTTGTTTTTTAAATTTTCTGATAATTTTAAAAGAGTTCATACTATTTAATTTTAGGTTTATAATTATTTGATTTCGAATTTTGTCTTAACTGAATAACGTAATCTGATTTCAGGAATGTTCTCAAAGTAACCTCCACCAGTTTTTCTATAACTATAAGAGTAGCCCTTACTTACTTCTATGTGCATATTGCCTGAATGCGTTTCTGGAACAGCTAGCTCTACAACAGAAACTACCTTTCCAATTTCCTCATCGATGCTTTCCAGTAAATACGTTGCCTTTTCTTTCGCAGATTTCATAGCTTTTGACTGCACTTCTTTAATATGTTGTTCCATTTTCCTATTGCTAACTCCAATTATTTTAATGTCCACTACCCAGTCTTTATTCAGTACTCTAACTAATTTCATGAAATCAGTCTTTTGACTAAGCTTTAGCACAATTTTCTTTGTCTTTTTCGAATTGTCTCTCGTTTTCCACCAATAATACCAGTAATACATTACATTAACATTGGTTAATACTATATGCTTCTTTCTGATTTCTTGTTGTTCCAGTTTTTCCCAAAACGTTTTTTCTATTTTAGAGAGATTATTATTTCCTTGTTCTTCTAATGTGATCTCCAATTCAATTTCATCAGGTACAACAAATATTTCTGAGCTTCCTCTAACAGTTATAATTCTGTCTTTAATTTCAAGAGCGCTTATACTTGTGGCAACAAACACCATTGAGATTGCAATTATTATTTTCCTCATTTTATTTTTTTTAACAATTAATTATTTGACTAAACTACTAGCGAATAAGAGCTATTTCAACCCCAAATTAGGCAACAGGTAGTTTGATTGAGCCAACTCTCCGTTTGTTTTAGCTAAAAGGAAACAGGCCACTCAAAACCCTTTAAAACAAAGGCAATTGGGTCTTTTTTAGTTTTTCAGTTGAAAAAGAAGTTGTACATTTATGAATTATTCAGTCAATGTAATTTTGTTAAAAAAGACGACATATCCTTTTTTACTAATAGTCCTAATATTTAGTACTAGCCATCTTCTTTCCCAAGAAAAAGATGGCTATCAGCAAAAGAAAAATGAACGGT
>JAJCYN010000322.1 GCA_029262915.1 Flavobacteriales bacterium | reverse complement strand
TAATGGTTTTACATTGGGAATTTTTATGCCAAACAAAGCCGCAACGGCTAAAGGCAAAAAAATAGAAATAAAAATGATGAGTCTTTTATGCTTTGCTGCAGTCATTATATTCTATCAATCAAAATAATGGCAAGCGACAGTATTAAATATAAATAAGACATTAACATAACTCTTAATGCAAATTTATCATCTAGGGTTAACACTAATTTAATTGCCGGATAAACCATTAATAAAGATAGAATTATTAATCCAAAAGTGGCAATTCTTCCAGTAATATTAAAGTATTCCGGCATCACACTAGCTCCTAATAGAACAATAGAGCTTACTAAAATAAAAGATGCAGTTACCTTGCTTTTCTTTCCAAAAGGAAGCATTTTAAAGCCTGCTTTTTTGTAATCATCATTTACTCGCCAAGCAATTGCCCAAAAATGAGGAAACTGCCAAACAAATTGCATTGCAAATAAAATTCCTGCTTCAACGCTAAAACTACCCGTAGCAGCAACCCAACCCAACATAGGAGGAAATGCTCCCGGAAAAGCTCCAACAAAAACAGAAACGGTAGAAACTCTTTTTAACGGAGTATATAAAGCTACATACATAAAAATGGCCAACGCTCCTAAAATACCTGTTAATGGATTAAGCGTCCATAACATTACAATTCCTAAAAACCCAAAAAATGAAGAAACCCAAATTGTCTCTTTAATACTTAATTTATTTAATGGAAGCGGTCTATTTTTAGTCCTCTCCATCAATTTATCATAATTCTTTTCAATGATTTGATTAAATGCATTAGATGAACAAGTAATTAAAAACCCTCCTATAATTAAGAAAACAATCTCCGTAACATTATAAGCTGTTGCCCCAATAAAATATCCAAAAATTGCCGAAATCACCACAAAAGAAGTAAGTTTCAACTTAAAGAGCTGCGCATAACATCCTATTTTTTCACTTAAACTAAGTGCATTTATGCTAGATGTTTTTGTAATTGACATTAACCTTTTTATTTTTAGATGAACAAATATAAAAAATCAAAAACACATTGTGAAATCTCATTCAACCCATTTTATTTTTTTATACATTCCCTCCTTTGATTTACTTTAAATAGCTAAATTTGGCGGTTATTAAGTCATCTTGTCAGAATTGAACTATTGGTAACATTTTTGACTAAAAGCTGGAAAATAAAATTAACACAATGAGTGGATCAGGAATATTAAGTAAAGTACTTAAAACCTTTGTAGGAAGTAAATCGGATAGAGATTTTAAAGAATTATCACCAATAATTGATGAAGTAACAACATCGTTTAATACATTATCTTCATTATCTAATGATGAATTAAGGGCAAAAACAACAAAGCTAAAAGCTAAAATTTCCGAAAAAACAAAAATCAACGAAGACGAAATAGCTGACCTTAAAAATAAAATAGAAACTGATTTAACACTTTCTATTGCTGATAAGGAGGCTATTTATAGTCAAATAGACGAATTAGATAAAGGAATCCTTACACAAATTGAAGAAGTTTTAAAAGAAATTCAAGGCGAAGCTTTTGCCGTTGTAAAAGAAACCGCTAAAAGATTTACCGAAAACAAAACACTCGAAGTAACGGCTTCTCAAATGGATAAAGATATTGCTACCGAAAGAGATAGTGTTGAAATAACGGGGGATAAAGCCATTTATCACAATTCGTGGTTAGCCGCTGGAATTGAAGTTTCTTGGGAAATGATTCATTATGATGTACAACTCATTGGAGGAAGAGTTTTACACGAAGGTAAAATTGCAGAAATGATGACTGGAGAGGGTAAAACATTGGTTGCAACGTTACCTATGTACCTAAATGCTATTGCAGGAAAAGGTGTTCACCTTGTAACTGTAAATGATTATTTGGCAAAAAGAGATTCTGAATGGATGGCACCTATTTTTGAGTTTCATGGACTTAGGGTTGATTGTATTGACAAGCACGAACCCAATTCTCCAGAAAGAAGAAAAGCCTATTTGGCTGATATTACCTATGGAACAAACAATGAATTTGGTTTTGATTATTTGAGGGATAACATGGCTCGTTCACCAGAAGATTTAGTTCAACGTAAACACCACTATGCTATAGTTGATGAAGTCGATTCCGTTTTAATTGATGATGCCCGTACACCTTTAATTATTTCTGGACCAACTCCTAAAGGTGATAAACACGAATTTCATGAATTAAAACCTCGTGTTGAGCAATTAATGTCGGCTCAAAGAAAATTTGTTCAAGGGGCATTATCTGAAGCAAAAAAAACATTAGCCCCAGTTATTGATGGTGAAAAATTAAGCAAAGAAGACCAAGAAACTGGTGGAATGGCGTTGCTTCGAGCACACCGTGGTTTACCTAAAAACAAAGCACTTATAAAATTCTTAAGTGAACAAGGGATCGGGGCAATGCTGCGAAAAACTGAGAATTTCTTTATGCAGGATCAGAGTAAGGAAATGCATAAAGTTGACGAGGAACTGTTTTTTATTATTGATGAAAAAACAAACAGCGTGGAGTTAACAGAAAAAGGTGTTGATTTAATTACGGGTTCCGGGGATGATCCAAAGTTTTTTGTAATGCCAGATATTGGAATGGAGGTTGCTGAAATAGAAAAATCGAACCTTCCTGATAACGAAAAATTGGCCGAGAAAGATAAAATGATTCAGAATTATTCGGTTAAAGCAGAACGTATTCATACCATAAACCAATTGCTTAAAGCCTATGGTATGTTCGAAATTGACGTAGAATATGTTGTGATGGACAACAAAGTAAAAATCGTTGATGAGCAAACTGGCCGTATTATGGATGGGAGAAGATATTCTGATGGACTTCACCAAGCTATTGAGGCCAAGGAAAATGTAAAAGTAGAAGCTGCAACTCAAACTTATGCAACGGTTACTTTACAGAACTATTTCAGAATGTACCATAAGCTATCTGGTATGACAGGTACAGCAGAGACGGAATCACAAGAGCTTTGGGATATCTATAAATTAGATGTGGTAGTAATTCCTACAAACAGACCAATTGTTCGTGACGATAGAGAAGATTTAGTTTATAAAACTACTCGTGAAAAGTACAACGCTATTATTGAAGAAATTGTTACGTTAGTAGAGCAAAAAAGACCAGTATTAGTTGGTACAACTTCCGTAGAAATATCTGAATTGTTGAGTAGAACACTCAAAATGAGGGGGATCAAACACAATGTTTTGAATGCAAAATTACACCAGCGAGAAGCCGATATAGTAGCTGATGCTGGTAAGCCCGGGTCTGTTACTATTGCAACAAATATGGCCGGTAGGGGTACTGATATTAAACTAGGTGAAGGCGTGAAAGAAGCAGGAGGGTTGGCAATTATTGGCACAGAAAGGCATGATTCTAGACGTGTTGACAGACAGCTAAGAGGTCGTTCTGGTAGGCAAGGTGACCCAGGGTCTTCTCAGTTTTTTGTCTCATTAGAAGATAACTTGATGCGATTATTTAATTCAGAAAGAATAATCAAGCTAATGGATAGAATGGGATTGGAAGAAGGGGAAGTAATTCAACATTCGATGGTGTCAAAATCTATTGAACGAGCACAAAAGAAAGTTGAGGAAAATAATTTTGGAATCAGAAAAAGATTGCTGGAATATGATGACATCATGAATTCGCAACGTGAAGTAATCTACACGAAAAGAAGAAACGCTTTGTATGGTGAACGTTTAGGTGTAGAGGTTTCTAATATGGTTTATGATATCTGCGAATCCATTGTAAATGAGTACCAAGAATACAGAGATTATGAAGGGTTTAAATTGGAATTATTTCGGTTGTTGTCAATTGAAGTCCCTTTCTCTGAAAAAGAATTTTTCGAAGGGAATGCTACAGAATTAATTGAAGATCTACATGAAAAAGGAGTGTCCCATTATGTGAAAAAATCTGAATTAATTGCTACTTCAGCTTTACCTATTATCAAAGATGTATTTGAAAACCAAGGAGAACAATATGAAAATATAGTAGTTCCTATTACTGATGGAATTAAATCCATCAACATTACTACACCTCTGGAAAAAACGGTTGAAACTGACGGAAAAGAACTAATAAAATCAGTCGAAAAAACAGTAATTCTAGCAATGATTGATGATGATTGGAAAGAACATTTAAGAGAAATGGATGAACTTAAACAGTCTGTTCAAAATGCTGTGCATGAGCAAAAAGATCCATTACTAATTTACAAATTCGAAGCATTTAAGCTATTTAATGAAGTCCTCTTAAAAATGAACAAAGAGGTGGGTAGTTTTCTGATGAAATGTAATTTACCTAAACAGCAAGAAGGAAATATTTCAACACAGCAAGAACAACCTCGGCAAAGAACTGATATGAGTCAGCTTGAAACAAGTCGTCCAGAAACAGTAGCGAGTAGTGCACAACAACAGGAACAAGGAATGCCTAATCAACCTCAACCAAAGACTCAACCGGTTAGGGTTGAAAAAAAGGTAGGAAGGAATGAACCTTGCCCTTGTGGAAGTGGAAAAAAACACAAACAATGTCACGGAAAATTAGGCTAATAGGAGTCTTTCTTATTGGCTTATCTTCGTTTTGCTATTCTCAAAAAACAGAGAATAACAAAATTTCTTTTATTGAAACTGAATATATGATTGGGAAAATAATTCCTAATCAATTAATTAAAGATTTTCCCAAAACCAATCCTCAACAAGCCTTTGTTTTAAACATTGGAGGCACTTCACTAGATACTAATAAATGGGGAAAATATTATAACTTTCCAGCATCAGGTCTAATGTTTGTTTATTCAGATTTTGGAAATAATGAGATTTTTGGGTACATGGTAAATGTTTTACCTTATATCTCGCTAAATGTTTTCAATAAATTTCCTGGCAAATATAAACTAAAACTAGGTGCTGGAATATCCTACTTTAACACCCATTTTGATAGTATAGCTAATCCAATAAATGAAGTTATTGGCTCTCACTTCACTTGGGATATTAAAATTTTCCTATATCATCAAATTTTTCAATCGAATAAATTCAAATTAAAAGCTGGTATTGGTTTTTCCCACGAGTCAAATGGACATACTAAACTTCCTAATTTAGGAGCAAACTCCTATCTTTTTAGTCTTTCCGGACAATTTGCTAATAAAAAATATGATGACTTTAAATTACCTCATAGAATAAAAGGAGCAAATCATTCTCCTAAAAAATATTTTATAAATACTCAACAAGGCATTGGTTTCCATGAGCAAGACCCTACAGAGGGGCCAATGACTAATAGAAAAAAACCTGTTTATTCTTCCTCAATTGCTTATGGAACTATTTTTAATAATCATATAAAACTAAGGGTTGGACTAGTTTACCGTTTTTATGAACAGTTTAATACCCACCTTAAAGAAAATACTGTTAATGGACTAAGCGATAACAGAAATTTATCAGCATCTAATGTTATTTTATTTGTAGGAAATGAATTTTTAATGAGCCATTTTGCTTTTGATGTTCGACTTGGTATCAACCTACACAAACCCTTTTACAGAAAATTCAACCAAAATTCAGATGTTGGGACAACTTTAAGAAAACTTTTCTCCTCCAGAGTAGGATTAAATATGTATTTAAAAAATACCAATAAATTACCAGCACATAACTTTTTTATCGGAGCACATATAAATGCAAATATGGCTAAAGCAGATTTCACAGAATTCAGTTTGGGCTATACTTTTTTATTAAAAAACAATTAGTACTAACTTCTTTTTTTAATTTTAATCATCAAACTTTTTAAGCACATACTACCCATTTTCACATGCTTGCTAATAACTTTTTACACATTTTCGCAGAACAATAATAAAAGAAACCTTTTTATAGAGCCTGAGTATATGATAGGAAGGGTTGTTCCTAATTATGTTAGTAGTTTCCCAAACACACATCTCCAGCACGGTTTCGCATTAAACATTGGCACTTTAAAAAACGATACAAGCAGTTCTTGGACAAAATATTACAATTATCCAGAAACTGGAGTTACCCTATTTTATTCCAACATAGGAAATAACGATATTTTTGGAAATCAATATAGTGTGTTAGCGTTTATTTCGTTTAATGTATTTAACAGACCTATTAAACCTTATTATTTTAAATTAGGCATTGGAGCATCCTACTTTGACACCTATTTTGATAGTATTACTAACCCAAGAAATATTGACGTAGGATCTTCATTTACTTGGGCTTTTCAAGCATTTTTATATAAAACAATCTTAGAAAAAAAAGGAATGAACTTACGTGCTGGAATTGGTTTTTCACATGCATCAAATGGTCACACTCAATTACCGAATTTAGGAATTAATTCAGGATTATTTAGCCTTTCAGCTCAATTTTACAATAAAGAAATTGACAATTATCAACTCATTAAAGCTAAAACTAAACTAAATACTCATAAAAATTACTCCTTAAGTTTAAGAGGAGGCTTAGGATTTCATGAGTATGGAGATAAAGATGGTCCTGTTGGAAAAGGTAAGAAAAATGTTTATTCAACTTCTTTTTCAATTGGTAAAACTTATAACAATCATTTAAAAATAGTTATAGGAGGTACTTACCGGTACTATGAACAATATTATGATCAAATCATAAAAAACAATTATGAAGATTTCATTGAAAATCCAAAAAAATCCTCATCAAATATTGTACTGTTTATAGGAAGTGAATTTTTAATGGGTCATTTTAGTATTGATGTTGAATTAGGTGCAAATGTTTACAAGCCATTCTATAAGCAATTTGAGAAAGATTTTCCAGCAGGAAATCGTTTTAACGGGTACGAAAAATTTAAAGCTAATTTTAAAAGAGCTCTTTCAACTCGATTGGGTTTGAACCTATTTCTATTCAACACCAATAAACTTCCAAAACATAACTTTTTTATTGGTCCACATATAAAAGCGAATGCAGGGCAGGCAGATTTTACAGAACTATCTTTTGGTTATCACTATAGATTAAATTAATTTTAAAAGTCAGTTTTTAGCTATTTTCAGTTAGCCCAAAAGCAAATTATATTATAGGTTTGAAAATAATTATATTTGAATAAGTTATGATATACTCTATTTTAAAAAATATTTCCAAACTTGCTCTAAAAGTATATTTTAAAAAGATACACATTGAAGGAAGAAAGAATATTCCTGACAACGGTCCATTTTTAATAGTAGCCAACCATCCTAGTTCTTTTTTAGACCCAATAAGTATTGCTGTTTTAGTAAAACAGAAAATAAGCTTTTTAGCTAAAGGAGTGATGTTTAAGAACAGAATAATAGGTTCAATACTCAGAGGATTAAATATGGTTGCCATTCATAGAGCTCAAGATAATCCAGAAATGCTAAGTGCCAATAAAAGTGTTTTCAAAGATTGTTATAAAAAATTAAGCGAAAAAGGAGCAATAATGATCTTCCCAGAGGGAACAAGTGAAATGGAAAGACGACTCAGGAAAATAAAAACAGGAGCTGCCCGAATTGCCTTAGGTGCTGAGAAAGAAAACGACTATAACTTAGATGTAAAAATTGTTCCTGTTGGATTAAATTATTCAAAATCTAGTCGATTTAGAAGTGAATTGATAGTAAATATTGGTAAGCCTATAAATGTTCAAGATTACATCACAGAACATCGAGAAAATGAAATTGAGACCAGTATGCATCTTACCCAAGATATTGAAATGGAGATTCGCAACCTCATTATTTCTATTGATAAACAAGAATATGATGAACTAATTGAACGAATTGAACGTATTTATAAAACAGAACTTATAAAAACAACTAATATTGAAGGGAATAAGGGCATTATACCGATTAAAATTTCTCAAAGAATTGTAGATGCAGTAAAATATTTTCAACAAAATGATCCTTTACTTTTTGATAATACAAAATTTAGAATAGATA
>JAJCYN010000321.1 GCA_029262915.1 Flavobacteriales bacterium | reverse complement strand
TGATACTGGTTGGGATTTAGCTCCTGCACCAGAAAGTACTGGTCACATTCAACTAAACGACCAGTATAATTTATTTATAGGAGGCAAATGGGTAAAACCTTCTTCAGGTAAATATTTTGCAACAACAAATCCTGCCGATGAAAAAAAACTGGCGATGGTTGCTGAGGCTAATAACAAAGATGTTGACAAAGCTGTAAAGGCTGCACGAAAAGCTTATGATACAGTTTGGAGTAAAATGCCAGCAAAAGAACGAGGAAAATACATTTACCGTATTGCTCGATTAATTCAAGAAAAAGCAAGAGAATTTGCAGTAATAGAATCATTAGATGGAGGCAAACCAATTAGAGAAGCTAGAGATATTGACATACCTTTGGCGGCTGCACACTTCTTTTACTACGCTGGCTGGGCTGATAAATTGGAATATGCTTTTCCAAACAGGAAACCAAAAGCTTTAGGTGTTGCTGGACAAATAACACCTTGGAATTTTCCATTATTAATGGCTGCTTGGAAAATTGCTCCAGCCTTGGCAACAGGAAATACCGTAGTTTTAAAACCAGCAGAAACTACTCCATTAACAGCACTTAAATTGGCAGAAGTGATTCAAGAAGCTGGTTTGCCAGATGGTGTTGTTAATATTATTACTGGTGCTGGAGAAACAGGAGCTGCTATTGTAAATCATAATGATATAGATAAAATTGCCTTTACTGGCTCAACGGGTGTTGGGAAGATCATTCAAAATGCAATTGCAGGAACTCACAAAAAAGCAACCTTAGAATTAGGAGGAAAAGCTGCTAATATCATTTTTGAAGATGCAGCTTTAGACCAAGCTGTTGAAGGAATAATTAATGGTATTTATTTTAACCAAGGACATGTTTGTTGTGCTGGTTCGAGGTTATTTATTCAAGAATCTGTTTATGACTTGGTGCTCAGAAAACTAAAAGATAGAATGGAAGCTTTGGTTGTTGGAAACCCTTTAGACAAAAACACGGACATAGGAGCAATTAATTCGAAAGAACAATTAGCAACGATCAATAAATACATTAAAATTGGAATTCAAGAAGGAGCAGAAATATACCAACCTAATTGTGCTGTTCCCAAAAAAGGATATTGGTGTAAACCAACCCTATTTACTAATGTTTCTCAATCGAGCACCATTGTTCAAGAAGAAATTTTTGGACCTGTATTAGCGGTTCAAAGTTTTAGAACTGTTGCTGAGGTTATTGAAAAAGCGAATAATACCCCTTATGGGTTATCTGCTGGTGTTTGGACAGATAAAGGCTCTAAATTATTTAATTTAACATCACAATTAAATGCTGGAGTTATTTGGGGAAATACCTTTAACAAGTTTGATCCAACTTCTCCTTTTGGAGGGTATAAAGAAAGTGGATTTGGTAGAGAAGGGGGATTACATGGATTGAAACCTTACCTTAAGTTTTAATTAGACAATGTGATAATTAGCTAATTATAGCATTGACCGATTATCTAATCAACAAAAAATGCAGTTTACAGATAACCCAAAATATAAGGAAAATATCATTCTCAAATTAACTTTTGAATTTGCAGTAAGTGTCGTCCGTTATTCCGAAGAATTAGATTTAAAAAGAAAATATAGTATTGCAAATCAAATTTTAAGGTCAGGAACGTCAATTGGAGCTAATGTAAAGGAGTCACAAAATGCTGAAAGTAAAAAAGATTTTATTCATAAATTAAAAATTGCTTTAAAAGAAGCTGATGAATTAGAATATTGGTTATTTCTATGTAATGAAGTAGAATCATATCCTAGTTCAGACAATTTACTTGAAAAACTAATTGAAATAAAGAAAATATTAAACAAGATTGTTTCATCGTCAAAAACAAATAATTTAAGCAGAAACAATTAACTAATTATTACATTAACCTATTATCTAATTAAAATGAGGATAGAAGTATTGAAAACTTACAAAATATATATTGGTGGTAAATTTCCCAGAACAGAATCTGGAAGGTTTTATACACCAAAAATTAGTGGAAAACCCTTAGGTAATATTTGTCTTTCTTCTCGAAAAGATTTTAGAAATGCAGTTGTTGCTGCTCGAAGTGCTTTTGGTGGTTGGTCTGGTGCTACAGCCTATAATCGAAGTCAAGTTTTATATAGAATTGCAGAAATATTAGAAGGCAGAAAAGCTCAATTTGTAGAGGAGCTAGTTCAACAAGGGGCAACAAAAACAAATGCAGAAAAAGAAGTTGTAGCTTCTATAGATAGAATAATTTATTATGCGGGGTGGTGTGATAAGTACACACAATTATTTAGTACTGTTAATCCAGTTGCTACTTCACATTTTAATTTTTCTGCTCCAGAGCCAACAGGAGTCGTTTCTATATTTGCTGCTGAAGCAACGAGTTTAATTGGTTTGGTTTCTACTGTTATCCCAGTTATTGTTTCTGGGAATACTTGTGTGGCTTTAGCTTCAGAAAAATTGCCTTTATGCGCCATTACTTTTGCTGAAGTGCTAAATTCATCTGATGTTCCTGGAGGTGTTATTAATATTCTTACAGGAAAAAGAAGTGAGTTGTTGGAACATATGTCTTCTCATATGGATGTGAATGCTTTTTTATATGCTGGGAACGATAAAAAAGAGATACTATCTATTCAAAAATTGGCGGTAGAAAATTTAAAACGAGTTCGGGTAATGGATTTTTCTGATGTTTATTCTTCAGATCATGAAACACCATATTATATTGAAGATTTTTTAGAAACGAAAACTACTTGGCATCCAATAGAAAAAATTGGAGTAGCAGGAAGTGGGTACTAGTTAGATTATAGATAGCAAAATTTCAAGACTAAAAGACCGTGTTTTTCACTATACTTAAAAATAAAAAAGCAATCCTTTTACTTTTATCAAACGTATTGTCTAAGATTGCAAACTAATTGTAAAGGAGATGGCTCACGAAATTTCAAGAAAACGACATTTAGCAAAAACCATAACTTGGCGAATAATTGCGTCTACAACTACTTTTCTTTTAGCTAAACTATTTGGTTTGTCACTGGATAAAGCATTGTATGTCGCTGCAACAGAATTTTTTTTTAAAATGATTTTTTATTATTACCACGAAAGAGCATGGTACAAATTCAATTTTGGAGTAAAGCATAAAAGAGAAAATAATGAATAGAGAAGATTGGTTAATTCAAATTATAAATGCTGCGTTAAAAGGTGGTGAAGAAATTTTAGCTGTTTACAATTCTGATTTTGCTGTAGAAACAAAAGATGATAAGTCACCCTTAACCGAAGCAGATAAAAGGGCTCATATTTCCATTATGAATGATTTGGAAGTAACAGGTATTCCTGTATTGAGTGAAGAGGGCAAACAAATGGACTACACTGAACGAAAAGACTGGAAACAATTTTGGATGGTTGATCCATTAGACGGAACTAAAGAATTTGTTAAAAGAAATGGAGAGTTTACTGTTAATATTGCACTGATAGAAGATG
>JAJCYN010000320.1 GCA_029262915.1 Flavobacteriales bacterium | reverse complement strand
ATGTAATCATCCGCACCTAGCGTAAATCCTTTCACTTTATCTACTTGCATGGTTTTGGCAGTTAAAAAAACAATAGGTACTTCCTTATTTACGTCTCTAATGGTTTCTGCTACTTCAAAACCATCTTTTTTTGGCATCATCACATCCAAAATACACAAATCAAAATGATCATTGGCGAAAGTTCGTAAAGCTACTTCTCCATCAGAGCACAAAGTAACTTGATAACCGTGAGATTTCAAATTATCCTGTACAACAAATCCTAAATTAGAATCATCTTCGGCAAGTAATATGTGTATGTCTTTTTTTTCTTTTCCCATAGCTAATTATTTAATGGAAGTTTAATTACAAAAGTAGAACCTTCATTTTCTTTACTTATTAATTTAACGCTACCCAAATAAGCCTCTACAATGGTTTTTACATAATTTAATCCCAATCCAAATCCTTTTATATCATGGACATTTCCTGTAGGAGTTCTATAAAATTTATCGAAAATATGCTTTTGACTTTCTTTTGGAACCCCAATGCCATTATCTGTTACACTTATTTCTATAAAATTATTATGATCGTGAGTTTCAATTGTAACTTTAGGGTTTTCTGCAGAGTATTTAATGGCATTATCAATTAAATTATGTAACGTATTGGTAATGTGAATTTTATCTCCAAAAAAAGTAAAGTTATCTGCATTTAAATTAGATTCAATTTCTCCTCCTTTCTCCTTCATTATTAAACCAAAACTCTTAACTGAATTTGTAATCAGCTTGTGAAGGTCAATTTTTTCATTTTCTAATTTCAGTTTATCTTTATCTAAAGTAGCTAACTGCAACACCTTGTCAACTTGGTTTTTTAAACGATTGTTCTCCTCTTTAATAATGTTAGCATAATTGGATAAGCGTAAGGGTTCATTGATTATACTGCTCTGCAATAGTACATCTGCGGAGAGCGAAATAGTCGAAATCGGAGTCTTAAATTCATGCGTAATGTTATTGATAAAATCATTTTTAATTTCTGATAACCTCTTTTGTTTAAGGATAACATTGATCGTGTATGCAAAGAAAATCATAATTAGTAAAATAATGGAAGAGGAAAATATCCAAATTCCCATTTTACTTAAGATGTATGATTCTTTAGAAGGGAAGAATATTCCAAAATAATGACCATCTCTATCCCATTTCATATTATAAGATTTCGATTGAAGCTGATCTTTATCTGTTTCTCCCAATGAAATGTAATCGCCAAAAACAATAGAATCAGTAAAACAATCGTAAATCACATATTCAAAATCAATGTTAATACTTCGTTGAAGAAATTCATTTCGTAGTAACGTTTCTAGCAAATATGGATTAACAGTATCGTTAATCATTACCGTATAATAATTGGAAGAAACTTGTTTTACCGGATTGACTAATACCGATTCGTCTTTATTAATATTTAATAATTTATGGGTCACATTGGTCAATGCAATGTGCACCCTATCGCTAAACTGTTTTTCTTGGAGATTGTATGCGTTTTTTACCCAAAAAATTTGCGTAGCAATAATTCCAATTAATGAAAAAACGGCTAAAAAGATAATCGTTCTTATGGTTTTACGATTCATACGTTGATAAAGGTAATAATTTTGGGTTTCACATAAAAAAAGTAGGTTATTTTAACTAAATTTTAAAAGTGTTTTTGTTAATTATACAATATTGGATTTAATATATCCGTTTGAAGAATCTATCTATTAACTTAAAACTTATACTATCATGAAAAAGGCAACAGTATTTTTCACACTCATTCCGATGAGCATTTCTTTAGCATTTTCTCAATATCGTTCTTATAGTCCCGATGAATATATTTTTAATTACACTTCAAATTTTTATCGCTGGGGACTATCAAAAAATGCAACAGCAAATCAAAAAATTACAATTACTGGTAAAAACAGGAAAGGAAAAGTAGTCAGTGTTAAAACCGAACATTTTAATGAAGACACCTTAGTTACTTTATTTGAGTATAAAGATGGAAAAGGGAAAGAGAAATCAAAAATACTTTCTATGTATAATGGCAAACATTTAATGAGGAGAGAAATTTCTAAAAATGGTAACTTGAAATACAAAACAAAAAACACTTTTGAAGGAAGGTATAGAACTTCATATACCAAATACAATAGTAAAGAAAAGATTGTTGCTAAAAATGAAAATACGTTCACTAAAAAAGAATACGTTACTTTCAATTTAAATAAAAATTACCCTATTTATAAGGGTAAAAAATTAAAAAATTCCATTACTTACAAAAAAGGAGGAGAAAAGCAGAGAAATAAATTTGTGTATGAATACGATGAGGAAGGCAAGCGAACGATAACCACTTTATACAACTCAAAAAACGAATCAAGTTATGTTTGGGACTATACTTGTAAAGAGGAAGGTGCTCTTTTAGCTAGTAAAAATGAAAGTAACGTTTGCAAATGGCAAGAAGCAAATAATGGAATGTTAATTGAGGTTATCCGAAAAACATCTCCAAAAGGAAAAATTCAAAAAACGATAAATACTTATGATGCTGATACCAATAAGGTTTCTACAGAAACTTATATGGATGATGTACTCTCCCAGAAAACTACTTATGATAAAATTTTATCAAAACCATTGGTCTGGGAAAATTATAAAAAAGGAAAACTAAAATACAAGTATTTATACGTCTATGCTGATAATGGTAAAGTGTTGAATACCAAATTTTATGGTAAGGATGCTACAAAATTGACTTATGAAGAAAACTTTATCTATAAAGATGAGCAGCTAATTACCGTAGAGAATTACAGTAAAGGAAAACTAATACGTTCTTATGCAATAAACTACCAATAACCCTAGCAATTTTTGTTATTTTTGCCTTTCAAAAATTAAAACAAAAACAGTTATGAAAGCATACGTTTTTCCGGGGCAAGGGTCTCAATTTGTAGGAATGGGAAAGGACCTTTACGAAGGGTATGAATTAGCCAAAGAACTATTTGAGAAAGCAAATGAAATACTTGGATTTAGAATTACAGATATAATGTTTGATGGTGAGGCAGAGGACTTAAAACAAACAAAAGTAACGCAGCCAGCTATCTTTCTTCATTCAGTAATCTTAGCAAAAACACTTGGTGATGATTTTCAACCGGATATGGTTGCTGGTCATTCTTTAGGAGAGTTTTCGGCTTTAGTTGCCAATGGAACATTAAACTTTGAAGATGCACTTAAATTGGTTTCAGCAAGAGCTTTGGCGATGCAAAAAGCTTGTGAAATGGTTCCTTCTACAATGGCCGCCATTTTAAGTTTAGAAGATGAAGTGGTAGAAACCATTTGTTCAGGAATTGACGGAGTAGTGGTTCCGGCAAATTATAACTGCCCGGGACAATTGGTTATTTCAGGAACTATAGAGGCAATTAATGAAGCTTGTGAAAAATTGACCGCAGCAGGTGCTAGAAGAGCATTGGTTTTACCAGTTGGGGGAGCTTTTCATTCTCCATTAATGGAGCCAGCAAGAGAAGAGCTGGAAGCAGCTATAAACAACACTACATTTAATGCGCCTACTTGTCCAATCTATCAAAATGTACCTGCTTGGCCAGTTACAGATCCAGATGAAATAAAAGCCAATCTAATAGCTCAATTAACAGCACCAGTTAAATGGACGCAAACAATGGAGCATATGTTAACAGATGGTGCAACATCTGTTACAGAAGTTGGCCCAGGAAAAGTACTACAAGGTTTATTTAAAAAAATAGACCGGACACTAGAAACAGCAAGTGCATAAGAGATTGAAAAGCGATTAATTTAGTTAATCGTTTTTTTATTTCCGTTAAATAGGATTCCAATCCGATAATTGAATTATCTTAAGTTCTTCCTTAAAGAATAATTACCTTTGATACGCACTAGGTAATAGCAATAGTTAAATTTTTGATAATTAGTATGAAGCACCTCTTAACATTAATGTTAGCAATCGGTATGGTTGTTAACATGGCTCAAGCTCAAGAATATGTTCGTTTAATGGAAGAGCAAAATGCCAATTTCTATGATATTCAAAAATCTTTTTATGAGCATTGGGAAGGAAAAACCTATGAAAAAGGGAAAGGATGGAAACAATTTAAAAGGTGGGAGTATTTTATGGAGCCTAGGGTTTACCCTACAGGGAGACTTATTAATCCGGCCATAGCCTATGAAGAGCATGTGAAATTTGAAAATACTTACGGAGCACCAAAGGGTTTAGCTAATGATAAAGCGGCCAATTGGACACCTATTGGACCAGATAGTTGGAATTCAATTGGCTGGAATCCTGGAATCGGTAGAATTAATGCAGTAACGGTTGATCCTAGTAATAGCAATATTATTTATGTTGGTTCACCAGCAGGAGGTTGTTGGAAAACCATAAATAATGGAAGTTCATGGACACCCTTATCAGATAATCTTTCTTCATTAGGAGTTTCAGGTATTGCCATTGACCCTACAAATTCTAACACTGTTTACATTGCTACTGGTGATGGTGATGGGAATGACACCTACAGTATTGGTGTTATGAAATCTTTAGATGGTGGTAGTACATGGAACAGTACAGGTTTAAATTGGTCAACCACCCAAACTCGAGTAATGCGAAAAATCCTTAGTCATCCTACGAATGGTAATATTTTATGGGTAGCAACAAGTAATGGAATATGGAAGACCGTTGATGCAGGAGTTAATTGGACCAATGTTTTGAGCGGGTCATTTAGAGATATAGAACTAAATCCGGCAAATCCAAATACCATTTTTGCATGTACCAATACTATTTTATATAAATCTACCAATGGAGGAA
>JAJCYN010000319.1 GCA_029262915.1 Flavobacteriales bacterium | reverse complement strand
TTTGATTGTATTATACTTTAGAGGTGGGGTATTATCCATTTAAAACAAAAAAGATGAAAAAGATAGTTATAATAGTAGTTTCAGTTTTTTTAGCGAGTAGTATTTTCGCTCAAAACGAAACGAGAGAATTAGCAGACTTTTCTACCCTAAAAGTGAGTAGTGCCCTAGAGGTTGTGTTAATAAAAGGAACAGAAAATAAAGTCCTAATAACAAGTGAGAAGCCAGAATCTTTAGAAAGAATGAAAACAGAAATAAATAATGGACAATTATCTTTATTTGTTGAAGGAAAAAAAATAATTAAAAAGAAAGGGAAAAAAACCAAAACCAAAACATCTTCTGGCAATAGTTATAATATAAAAATAGAATTAACATATAAATTTTTAAACGAAATAAAGTTGAGCGGAGCATCAGAAATTAGTTCTATCGGAGTTATGCAGGCTGAAACTTTTCGGATTGATGGGAGTGGAGCAACAGAGATTAGTTTAAATATAGAAACAACGGAGTTGGCTATTGATTTTTCTGGGGCAAGTGATCTTAAATTAAAGGGATCGGCAGAAAATTTTAATTTAAAATCAAGTGGAGCTTCAGATATAAAAGCGGCTAATTTTATCGCAAAAAATGTAGTTATAGATATTTCAGGAGCTTCAGATATTCAAGTTAATGCTACTGAATCTATTAGAGGAGAAGCTACAGGAGCATCTAGTGTAAATGTTAAAGGTAATCCGACCATTAGAGAAATAAATAAATCCGGAGCATCAAGTTCAAACTATGGTTATGGAAATAATCATTACAATAGTTCGGGGAATGTAAATATTGGTGTTGGAAAAAATAGGGTAATAGTAAATGATGACGATGTTGACGTTAAAGCAGGGAATAAGCAAGTATCAGTAACCGAAGATACCGTAAAAGTTAAATGGGGAATAAATACTTTTGTTCTTGTTGATGATTCTACTTGGATGATAAGAGATGAAGCTAAACCCAGGAGAAACCATTGGGCTGGAGTAGATTTAGGAATAAATGGATTTTTAAATGCAAATAATAGTTTTGATTTAAGTAATGATCCATCATTAGAATTAACCAACCCAAAGGAAGTTACTCAGTTTATGGAATTAAACTATAACAAATCGTGGACATTCAGTATCAATTTCATGGAATTTTTCTTTAAAATAAAAAAACATCATTTTGGTTTTGTAACGGGTTTAGGAACCGAGTGGAGTAATTATGAATTGAAACACAATATAAGGTTAAATGCTAATGGAGGAAGCCACGTTTTTTCTGATGTAAATGAATTTAATGAAGATTATACATGGGGTGAGATAGATACGAATTTTAATTATTCTAAAAACCGATTTAAAACTTGGTTTATTAATGCACCTTTATTGTTAGAAGTAAATACAGGAGACAATAAAAATAAATCTTTTCATATTTCTGCGGGAGCAATATTGGGTTTCAATTTACAAACTAAAATAAAATATAAATACAAGTTAGATGGAGATAGTAAAAAAGAAAAAGACAAGCAGAGTTTTAATACGAACCCTTTTAGAGTAAGCTTAACCACGAGGATAGGGTATGGTTGGTTTAATGTTTTTGCCACGTATAGTTTAACGAAATTATTTGAAGATGGTCGAGGTCCAGAATTATATCCTTTTACTGTTGGAATAACCTTATTGGGATTTTAAAATTACCTCCTTTATTACCCACCTGTTTAGTTAGTGCAAATAAACCTCTCGAGAAATCGAGAGGTTTTATCGCATACTAATGGTATTCCAGAAAGGTAGGAAATAAGATTTTTAAAAACCTACTCCGCTTTGAGAAGTTTTTTTATTAAAAATAATTACATTCGTTCTCCTAAATTAACTCAATTTATTATGTACGGGAAATTGCAACAGGAGCTTCAAGAAGAATTAACTAATATTAAAGAAGCTGGATTATATAAAAGTGAAAGAATAATAACTACTCCTATGGGAGCTGAGGTGAAAGTGGACACAGGAGAAGAAGTAATTATTATGTGTTCTAATAATTATTTAGGATTGTCATCTCACCCAAAAGTTATTGAAGGAGCAAAAAAAGCATTGGATACTCATGGTTATGGAATGTCCTCTGTTCGTTTTATTTGTGGAACTCAAGATATCCATAAAAAACTTGAAAGTAAGATTTCTAATTTTTTAGGAATGGAGGATACTATATTATATGCTGCAGCATTTGACGCCAATGGAGGAGTTTTTGAACCACTATTCGGTGCCGAGGATGCTATAATTTCAGATGAATTAAATCATGCTTCTATTATTGATGGAGTTAGGTTGTGCAAGGCAGCTAGATATCGCTATAAAAATAGTGATATGACTGATTTAGAAGAACAACTAAAAAAAGCTCAAGCTCAACGTAATAGAATTATTGTTACAGACGGTGTTTTTTCAATGGATGGTTATGTTGCTAAGTTAGATCAGATTTGTGATTTGGCCGAAAAATATGATGCCTTAGTAATGGTAGATGATTCGCATGCTTCAGGGTTTATTGGTAAATCTGGAAGAGGGACTCACGAACATAACAATGTAATGGGAAGAGTTGATATTATTACTTCTACATTAGGGAAAGCATTAGGAGGAGCAATGGGAGGTTTTACATCAGGTAAAAAAGAAATTATTGATATGTTGCGACAACGTTCACGACCTTATTTATTTTCTAATTCTTTATCTCCAGCTATTGTTGGAGCAGCAAATGAAGTATTTGATCTATTGGGGAGTTCTACAGAATTAAGAGATAAATTGGAAAACAATGTGAATTATTTTAAGCAGGAAATTAAAAAAGTTGGCTTAGAGATTAGAGATGGTGATTCAGCCATTGTCCCGGTAATGTTATATGATGCGAAATTGGCTCAGGAGTTTGCTAATAAGTTATTAGAAGAAGGTGTGTATGCCATAGGATTCTTTTACCCGGTCGTGCCTAAGGAATTGGCAAGAATTAGAGTTCAGCTTTCGGCTGCTCATACCAAAGAACATTTAGATAAAGCGATTGTTGCTTTTGAGAAGGTAGGGAAAGAATTGGGAATAATTTAGAAATAGAAGAAACTTTATTGAGCTTTTTTACGTCTTTATTAAACTTGATGCCTTTTGGGTTAGAATATTGACCTTTTGTTAAACGAATTCTTATTTGTTTGGGATTATCAACAAAGGCAAGTATTTTTAAAAAATATATAAAATATATAAAAAATGGAAAAAACTTACGTTTTCATATTATTGATTGCTAGTAGCTTATTTACAATTAATTCTTTTGCTCATGAGACGGACACTTTAAAATGTAACTTGGTAGCAGGAACACCTACTATTTACCCTGCCCCTACTTTAGGTTTTATTAGTGGAAATAATAATTTTCTAGACTTAGAAATTGCTCAAAAGTATGGAATAGATACTGCTGTAACGGATTGTGCAGCAGCAGACAGCTCGGATATGGGAGAAGTGGCGGTATGGTTTGGTGCTAAAACACTTGGGATAAATGACTCAGTTAGAGTCAAAATTTATAGCGTTCACCCTACAACAGGAGCTCCAGATCAATTATTATCTACGAGTTTTCCTTTAGCCGTTGGTGTTTTAGATACCTCTATGACGCTGGACACTTTTTTGATGGAATTTCTATTACCAGCTCCGCTAATTTTAACAGATTCTTTTTTTGTTAGTGTAGTATTGCCTGTAGGTGATATTGTAGGGGTGATTAGTAATACTGATGGACAGGGTCAAGGTAAGAAATTGGGTTGGATCAAGCAAAATACTGGAGTTTGGAGTGATGTAGAAACGTTAAGAAATTTAGATATAGATTTCGCTATTTTCCCAAAACCTGATGCTGAAGAAACTGTAGGAATTAATGATTTAAATGATTTGTCTAATAATATAACGCTTTATCCCAACCCCGTTAGTGATAATCTTATATTAAGATTAGAAACGAAACAGAAAATAAATTCTGTGAAGATGACGATCACCGATCTTCAAGGGAAAACGTTAAGAAAGAGTACTTGGACCTCTTCAGAAATTCAAAAAGGAGAGAAACAAATTGATACTTCTAATCTACCTTCGGGGACTTATTTTTATTCAATTATTACTGACAAAGAGCAAGGAACAGGAAAATTTGTCGTTATTGAATAAAAACCTTAGGTTGTTGAGTTGAGTTTGATTACCCTGTATAGCATGATTAAACAAACCTTATATTTTTTATTGTTGTATTTGTTTCTTGCGAATGTAGTATTAGGACAAGGACTTGGAAATGGTTCTGATGGGTCTCCAAGCATTAGTGGAATAGTAAACGTTTATACTTACTTAATTTTTGATGCATCAAAATGTGCTAAGGGACTTCAGGTAAATGATGCAAATTCTTTTGCAGCAAACGATTTGATTTTGATTATACAAATGCAAGGTGCTGCAATTATCGATAATAATAATTCTAATTATGGTCAAGTAATAGCAGAAAATAATGCTGGTAATTATGAATACGCTAAGGTTAAATCGGTGTCAGGAAATGTTATTTTTTTAGAATTTCCTACACTCAGACA
>JAJCYN010000318.1 GCA_029262915.1 Flavobacteriales bacterium | reverse complement strand
TGTTTTTTTGCTAAGCTCTTGTGGATCCGGTAGTCCTTTATTTAAAAGTCAGTCAAAAAAAGGGCCTAATGTTTATTCGTCTAAACCACCAAGGACAAAATCGAGAGAGAGATTATATAGTCATTCAGTATCCAAGAAAAGAATAAAAGGTAAAAAAGGGTCTATTTTCTCTTCCAAGAAAAAAAGGTATGGTTCTTTTACTACTTCTGGTTCTAAGGGAGGTAAAGATAAAGGTGATAAGAGTTCCAAAGGTGGAAGAAAGTCTGGAAAAGGGAGAAAAAAAGACAAGTAAAACATTTTTCATTCTATTAAATGCTATACTTTTTCATAACACAAATAATTTTGTAACTTGCGTCAAGTATTTTGGCTTAATACTTGTTAAGTAAACAAAAAGTGAAAAAAATCGCTATCATATTAATTTCTTTGTTAATCCTAAACTCAGGGTTTAAAGTTGGTGTTGATACCAATTCTAAGATGAAAGCTATTTTCATTATGAATTTTACAAAACTTATAGAATGGCCAAAATCATATAGAGAAGGTAATTTTGTTGTCGGAGTTGTTGGAGAGTCTCCTCTTTATTCTGAGCTCACTAAAATGGCAAAGACTAAAAAAGTTTCCAATCAATCATTACAGATTAAAAAATTTAATACTACTAAAGATATAGCGAAGTGTCATATTTTGTACGTGAGTAAAAATAAAAGCCAAGACATTTCATCAGTACTTAAAAAAGTAAAATCAAACAGCACTTTAATTATTACAGAACAACAAGGATTAGTGGATAAAGGTGCGGGGATCAATTTTATCATTAAAAATAACCGTCAAAAATTTGAATTGAACAAAAAGAATGTAGAAAAACAAAAATTGAAAGTAAGTTCCAATTTGGAAGCGTTAGCATTTACTGTAAAATAGATGAATAAACGGATATATATATTATTGATTGTTTCAATACTGACTAGCTCAGTGCTTGGGCAATTTGTAGGTAAAGATCATTTGTCTGTATCATTATTCTATATGCAAAAAGCTGAACTAGATAGTGCAAAAAAATACATTGATTTATCAATAACCGATGAGAACTTAAACACAACAGCTAAAACTTGGTATTACAGAGGGTTTATCTATAAAGAATTATACAAGAAAAAAGAAAAAAACAATAAAACTTCACCATTCCGAATAATTTCTATTGAGTCTTTCAAAAAAATGTTGACCCTAGCAGGGAAAGATGAATTTACAGAAAGTACGTTTAAAATATTAAAATATGAAGCGTCAACATTGTACAACGATGCAGCACGAATGTTAGACCCTCAAAATTATAAAACAGCAATAACAAATTATGCAATCTTTAGGAGTACAATGTTGCTAATTAATCCTGGTACTGATTTAAAATCACGAGATGTGAAGTTTAAATTAGCTTTAGCGTCTATGTTAAATAGACCAGCAGAAACTCAGGCGGGGATCGATTCTGCACAAGCAGTTCAAATTAAAAAATTATATTTAGAAATATTATCTATGGATCCAAATAACCCAGGAGCAAATTATAATTTGGCAATATTGTATTATAATGAAGCGGCAGATATCATTAATAATATGGATTATGATATGGACATTATGAAATTAAATGAAGTTCAAGATCACTGTATTGAAATTTTTCTGGAAGGATTGCCTTACATGAAAAAATCGTATGAACTTGGTTACAAACGTAGAGAAACACTAATAGGTCTTTCTAACATCTATTATGGACTTAACGATTCTGAAAAGTCTGAACAGTATAAAAAAGAATTAGAGGATTTGGAAAAAGAATAGTAGATTCGTATGTTTATAAAATGGCATTTAGATTTACTATAGGAAAAAAGATAGGAACTGGTTTTGGTGTCCTACTTTTTTTTATTGTAATTGTTTTTTATACTACCTATACCACTCTTACTGATAGTACCAACATTAATGATGAAATAACCAATGTAAACAACCCATCAGTTGCATCATTAGAAGAGTTAAAATTACTTACTGTTAGGTCAAAAATGCTAATTTTTAATTGGGTTTATATTCAATCTCAATCGGATCATCCAGATAAACAAAAATTAAACAGATTAATTGAACGAGATTATCCATATTTAATTAAGAAGGTAAAGAAATTAGCAATTAATTGGGATGAGAGTGATCAAAAAAAAATAAAGATTGTTTTTGCTAAACTATCTGAGTTGTTTGAATTGCATGAAGAGGTTATTTTGGTATTGCCTGATTGGGATAGCTATGAAGACCCTATGAATGTATTTCCGGCAAAGTATTATTTAGGAGATGATGGCGATATTTACATAAAAACTGCAGAAATTCTTTTTGAATTAGATGATTTAATAAGAAATCAAAAATTCAATACAGGGAACCAAACAGAAAATATGCAAACATCTTTCAGTAATTTAAAATTACTAACAAGATGGCTCGGAATTATGTTAGTTATTTTTGGAGTTCTTGTTGCTTTTTATACGACTCGAACTATTGTTCGTCCAGTCCATAAGTTAAAAATGATACTATTAACATTGAGTAAAGGAGTTTTTCCTAAGCAAACAATTAAAGCAAAAAATGATGAAATTGGAGAAATGACTAATGCACTTAACAGAGTAATTTCTGGATTAGAAGGAACCAAGAATTTTGCTATCTCTGTAGGAGCAGGACAGTTTGATACGCACTATGAGCCACTAAGTGAAGAGGATTCTTTAGGCAAGACATTAATGAAAATGCGAGATGATTTAGCGGAGAATGAAAGAATGTTAGAGCAAAAAGTAAAAGAACGGACAGCAGAAGTAGTAGAAAAACAAAAAGAAGTAGAACTTCAAAATGAAAAAATTAGTGAGTTATACGAAGAAGTAACAGATAGTATTAAATATGCAAAAGGATTGCAAGAAGCTATTTTGCCTCCAGATGAATTTGTGGAAGAAGCGATGCCAGATTCATTTATTTTGTATAAGCCAAAAGATATTGTAAGTGGAGATTTTTATTGGATAGAGAAAAAGAAAGACAAAGTTTATTTTGCTGCTGTTGATTGTACAGGACACGGTGTTCCTGGAGCATTTATGAGTATTGTTGGCTACAACGCATTAAATGAAGCCTTAAGAACAAATGATGATCCAGGTAGTATTTTAGATGCACTGAATAAAGGAATTAGTAAAACTTTGCACAATAATGCAATGGGCTCAACCACAAAAGATGGGATGGATCTAGCACTCTGTTGTTATGATGCTAAAACCAAACAATTGCAATATGCAGGAGCATTTAATCCTCTTTATTTAATAAGAGATGGAGAAGTAAACCAACTAAGGGCAGATAAATTTGCTATTGGCGGATATTTTGAAGACGCTTCAAAAAAATATACCAACCATGTTATACAATTACAGGAAAAGGACTATGTCTATGTCTTTTCTGATGGTTATGCTGATCAATTTGGAGGACCAAAAGGTAAAAAATTTATGTATAAAAGATTTAGAGATTATCTTCTTACACTAAATGGGAAGAGTATGAATGCTCAAAGAGATTTTTTAAACAATACAATTGAACAATGGAAAGGTCCTCTAGAACAAATTGATGATATTCTTGTTATAGGAATGCATGTTTCTTAAAATCAAGAGTTAAATACTGTTTTTCTATTAAAAATAAACTTGACTTGCATCTTTAAGATGCTTAAATTTGTCGGCTAACTTACATTATTTTCCGACAAATGAAACATATAAAACTACTCTGCCTAGGATTATTTCTAACATTAATTCTTCCCTTAACCTTATTTTCACAAGTACCTAATGGAGTAAATTATCAAGCTGTTGTTAGGGGGCCTTTAGGGCTGCCTTTAAATAATCAAGTTGTTGATGTTCGTTTTACGATACATCAAAGTTCTCCAACAGGAACTTCAGTTTTTACAGAAATACATTCTACCACAACGAATCAATTTGGTTTAATAAATTTAGAATTAGGAAGCATAAATAATGCTGCATTTTCTGTAATTAATTGGGGTACCGGTGGAGCTTACTATTTGCAGATAGAAGTTGATGCAGCAGGGTTAGGAGTGTTTGACAATTTGGGGGCACCGCAGTTGCTTTCAGTACCTTATGCATTGTTTGCAAAATCTGCAGCTACGGGAGCACAAGGCTTTAATAGCTTAATAGACACTGTTGCAGCATCTTTAGCTTCTTGCCCTACAGGAGGATATCAAGTTTTAACCGGATTAGATACCAATGCAAATACCGTTTTAGACCCAGTAGAAGTAACAAGTTCATTTGTTGTGTGTAATGGATCAGTTGCTGGAGGAGATAATTGGGGTACAGATACCGTAAATGTTTCAGGAACAAACATTACAGGAAGCGGAACGACTGGAAATCCCTTGGTTATAACTGAAGTGGATGGAAGTATTACCAATGAGATCCAAACATTAAGCATTAATACCGCTAATGATACCATTTTTTTGAGTAATGGAGGAGGCTCTATTGTGTTGCCATCTCTTGGAGCTGATAACGATTGGTTGATTAATGGAAATGATATAACCAGTATACCAACGGGAAATGTTGGTATTGGAAACCCAACACCTCTCTTTAAATTAGATGTGTTTTCTTCAGATACTGTGATGGCAAGTTTTAGAGGTAATAATCCTAATTTTTCAGCAGTAGCCGTTTCTAATTCTAATTTTACATCGGATGTTGGTTTTATTTTATTAACAGGCTTAGATACAGCAATTTTTGGGCTAAATCCAACACAAAAAATGTTAGTATTAAACAATACAACTACAGATGGACACATCGCATTAAGTGCAGATAGTTCTATTACTTCTTACGCTAGAGTTATAGGAAGTGTTGGAGATAAGGTAGTAAATATAGTAGATACAATATTTAGTATTCCAAATGCAGGTACAGAAGTAACACATATTAATCGAGGTACATTCATTACAGACACCTTATACAAGCTTGGAAATAATTCAAGTAATGCCAATTTTGTATTAGCAAATGATGGCTTTGGTCAAGCAGTTTGGACAGATCCTACTACATTATCTGGTGGTGGTGGAGCCTGGATTTCAAACGGAAATGAGACTTTTTTGAATAATGTAACTGATAATGTAGGTATTGGAGTTAATACACCAAGTACAAAGCTTCATATTATGGATAGCGTAGGTATGATGCCTGAAGTTTTACTTGAATCAACTGCTGGTAACTTT
>JAJCYN010000317.1 GCA_029262915.1 Flavobacteriales bacterium | reverse complement strand
AATGGAATCCGTTTCAATAATAATTTTAGAAGTAGCCGAGGCTAATTGTTTTTGTACAAAATGAATGGATTCGTTGTCCTCAATATCAATAATTACGTGATTCAATGCATCATTTACCAATTGATCAAATTGAGCTTCTTTCACCGTAATGCCATTGTGTATCCAATAAATTTGAACCCAAATAATTCCAATTAAGGAAATGCTCATTAAAGCTATTAATATGTATAGTATTTTTTTTTTCATGCTTAAGAACTAACACAAATTTAACGTTTAAGGCTTATCAAAACCAAACTTTAACTTTTCCTTAACTTTCTTTAAGAGTTCTTTAACAGTGATTTAGCTTAATCTCCTATAGATTTGCAGAGTAAATAATTGTTAAACCAAAAACCAGATATTATGAAAAATTTAAAAACCTTATTAATTCCAGTTGGCTTAATTGCATTAGTTGTTGGAATTTTTTCATTTACAAACCATGAAGATGGAGATGGTGACAAAAAATGTAAAGTAAAAATTGTAAAGATTGTAAATGGTGAAAAAACTGTAATTGACTCTACCTTTGATTGTGGGGAGAATATGAAGTGGATGTCTTCTTTAAATGGATTAGGAGATTCTATCCATAAAATGATAAAAGTAATGATGGTTGATGAAGATTCAAGCAATATGAACTTCAACTTTGATTTCGATTTTGATGAAAATGGAAAAGACGGAATGAAAGTGATGAAATTTAAAGGAGAAGATGGAGAGGAAATGGAAATGAAGTTCGATTTTAAAATATTAGAAGGGAAAGAGGGTGTGATGAAAATGATGGTAAACGGAAAGGAAATGGAGATTAAAATTGATGGACTTCATAAAGAAATGATGAAAATGCACCAAGGTTCTTGGGAGGATGAAGATGGAAATGTTGAAATTATGATTGAAAGTGAGGAAGATGGAAAGGAAGCTCATACCGTAAAAATTATTAAAAAGGTAGATGATGAGGGTAATGTTACTATGAAAAAAATAGTTGATGGAGAAGAAATGGAAATTGATGATGATATGATAAAAACGCATGGGGGACAGAAAAGGATGTTTATTTCAAAAGATGGAGATGTCACTAAAATGGATGGGAATCACGAAATAATGACCATTGATGTAAAAGTAGACTCAAAAGGTGGAAAAAAAATGAAACATGTGGTTATCATTACTAAAATTACAAGTGACGATGAATCAGCAAAGAAAATTCTATCTGTTGAAAATGCCGATAAAAAAGAATTGTCGATTAATAAATTAAAATTTAGTCCTAATCCAAATGATGGAAAATTTGATTTAAGTTTTAAACTAAATAAAAATGAACCTGTTCAAATAAAAATATTTGATGTGCAAGGAAAAGTAGTTTATTCAGAAAAAGTGTCAGATTTTAGTGGTAAGTATGCTAATAATATTGACATTAGTGAAAGCGGAGAAGGAATTTATATTCTTCAAATTGTACAAGGAAATAAAGCAAGTACGAGTAAAATAGTGATAAAATAGTTTAGTTAGTTTATTTAATCACAACCCCTGATAATTTTATCAGGGGTTTTCTATGTTTGTATAATTCTTCCTATTTTTAGACAAACAAAAAAAGTAAGTTATGTCTATAGCAATGCCCTTTAATTTCGATCAATGGATTGAAGATAATAAAGACAAATTAAAACCACCTGTTGCCAATAAAAGTATGTATCCAATGGGTAAAGATTTTATTGTAATGGTCGTTGGTGGTCCAAATGCAAGAAAAGATTATCATTTTAATGAAACGGAAGAATTATTTTATCAAGTAAAAGGAGATGTTGAAGTTACTATTCAACAAGAAGGAAAAGCGGTTAAAGTGCCAATTAAAGAAGGTGAAATGTTTTTGCTTCCAGCAAATATCCCTCATTCACCAGGCAGACCAGAAAATACTGTTGGGTTAGTTATTGAACGGGTTAGAAAGGGAACTGATTTTAAAGACGGCCTAATGTGGTTTTGTGATGAATGCAATCATAAATTATATGAAGAAAGATTTACACTGAATGATATTGAAAAAGATTTTTTAGCTGTTTTTAAACGTTACTATAATTCTGAGGAGAACAGAACTTGTGATAATTGCGGGCATGTAATGGAAACAGATCCGAGTTTTACCAATGAGTAATGAGTGAGAAAAAGTATAAAAATATAGCTGTTTGGAAAGAGAGTAGAAAGCTAGTTTCTATAATTGATTTATTTTATTTGAGAAACTCAAACAAAAGAGATTTGTAATCAAATTACCATAGTTCGAAAATTGATTATTGGATTTATCAAATATTTAGAAAAATGACCCATCACCCATCACCCATCACCCATCACCGAAAAATCAACGGACATGGACATATTCTTCCTGAACCCCATCAGGTACCTCAATTTATGAAAGATAAGAAATTGTTTTGGATAGATGAGGACAAGAAATTTATGCGACAAGGTGATTGGGTAAGACCAATAACTGATCCTAGTTTTTTCTTGAAAGAGAAGCTGGAATGGATGGATAAATACAAGATTGATCATGGAGTAATGCTCAATCTTTCCCAGATTTATTGTAATGGTTGGAAAAAGCAAGATGCTAAAGATGCTATAACATGGCAAAATGATTTTAATGCTTCTGTGCAACATGATAATCCGGATAAATTTACGAGTGGATTTGTAGTGCAAGCATTATATATGGATGATGCTCTGCTAGAAATTGAACGTTGTGTTAATGAATTAGATTTAAAATTACTATGCCTTCCAACTCACTTTCTAAATAAAGAAAATGAATGGACTTCAATAGCAGATAAATCCGTTTTTCCTATTTATGAATTGGCAAATGAATATGGTCTCGCAATAGAAATTCATCCGTATGATGGAGAAAAAATGGTCAACTTAAAGGATCAATATTGGCGTTTTCACTTAGTTTGGATGATGGCACAGAGTGCTGACACCTTACATTTATATACCCTAAATGATATTCCAAATAAATATGAGAACATAAGAACATGTTTTGCCCATGGCTGTATGTTGGGAATTGCTAATTATGGAAGAAGATTACAAGGTTATGATGGTAGACCTGATTTATTTGATGGAGTGGAAAACCCTAGAGCTTCCTTAAGGCATAAAAATTTATTTTTTGATAGCCTTGTACATGATTCATATACATTAGAATTACTAAAACGAAGAGTTGGTGTTTCTCAAATAGTTGCAGGATTAGATGACCCATATCCCCTTGGAGAAATGGAAGGAGTAGGTAGTTCTTTTCCTGGTAGAGTTATTGACTTTGCGGTTGAGGTGGATATATTAAACCAAAAAGAAGCGGATGAAATATGGAGAGACAACGTTTTGAAATGGCTAGGGTGAACAACAATGATTGATTTT
Source organism: Flavobacteriales bacterium (assembly GCA_029262915.1). Lineage (GTDB taxonomy): Bacteria > Bacteroidota > Bacteroidia > Flavobacteriales_E > Vicingaceae. The sequence goes on along the minus strand of JAJCYN010000317.1, from coordinate 2,163 downwards.
TCTTAATTTTAACCTATGCAAAAGAAGTTATTATTTTTAATCATTTTCACTTTCATTTTTACGATTATAAGGGCTCAAAGTCCAATAGATACATCCCAAAGAGAGTATAAACCTTTAAGGCTTGGGATGGTTGGTGGTGGAGCCGGGCTGTTTTATGGAGGAGTATTAACAGGGTTAGCAACAGTTTGGTATCAAGATAATCATTGGGTGGGGTTTCATTTTACCAATGATAATGCCGGGTGGATGCAAATTGATAAGTACGGACATGCTTATACTACTTATATGATGGGGAAATTAGGTGTCGCATCTATGAAATGGGCTGGAGTAAAACGAAAAAAAGCGATTTGGTATGGAGGTGCTTATGGTTTTCTTTTTATGACATCCGTTGAGCTTTTAGATGCCAATTATATCGAGTGGGGTTTTTCTCCTATGGATATGGTTGCCAACGCTTCTGGTAGTTTGCTATTGATAGGTCAAGAGCTAGCGTTTAATAAGCAAATATTAACCTATAAATTTTCATATCATCATACAGAATTAGCCCAATATAGACCAAATTTATTAGGAGACTCAGACTTATCTAGAGTAGTTGCAGATTATAATGGTCAAACTTTTTGGTTATCCTTGAATCTTAGGTCAGTATTTAAACATAAAGAATTCTTGCCGAAATGGCTAAATATTTCGGGAGGTTATGGAGCTTTTGGAATGCTATCAGCGGAAAAAAACCCCAATATTTATAGAGATGGGGTTCTTCTTCCTCCTGTACAAAGATATCGAAGTTATTATTTGTCGTTAGATTTAGATTTGGACAAAATTCAAACGAGATCTAAATTTTTAAAAACTACTTTTTTCTTTTTAAATATGCTTAAATTTCCTCTTCCAACTATTGAGTTTAATACTTTAGGAGAAAGGAAGTTTCATCCATTTTTTTTCTAAGACTCGTTCTGATAAGAATCTCTCCCTTTTTAATACTTTAAATATGTTATATTTAGAACGTGAAATTATCGAGGAACATACTTTTTTTAGCATTTTTTACAACTTTTTTTTCGACTATATCTTATTCTCAAAATTATGGAGATAAAGATTATTACCTTATTGATTCTTTAAATTTAGATGAGTTGTCTAAGGATGATTCTGAATTAATTAAGAAAGCTTTAAAGATTTATCATAATTCAACAGAAGAAATTGATAAAGTCAAGGCTATTGGGATGATTACAGAAAGAATGATGCATGATGGTTGGATAAAATATAACCTTTATGCTAAAAAAATGGTTGAAGATAATTTGGCAAAAAAACCAACAGGAGAGTTGAAAAAAAGGTATTTACATTCCTTAGCAACTGCGATTAATAATATGGGGATTGTTTACAATCAAAAAGGAAAAATTCCCGAAGCGTTAGATTGCTTTCTTAGAAGTTTGAAAATTCAAGAAAAAATTGGCGATAAAGATGGAACAGCTACAACTATTAATAATATAGGTACTATATACAACATACAAGGAGATATAGAAAAAACGTTAGAATATTTGCTAAAAAGCTTAGCAATACGAGAAGAAATAGGTGATAAAAAAGGAATAGCACAATCTTTTAATAACTTGGGAAGTATTTATTTTAAACTTACAGATTACCCAAAATCATTAAGTTACTTTAAAAAAAGTTTAAAGATTAATGAAGAAATTAACAATAAAGAAGGCATTGCCTATTCTTTAGCCAATATTGGGAATGTGTATGATATTGATAGCGAGTTGCTAGGATTAAATTATCACAAAAGAAGCTTGGCAATACGAGAAGAAATTGGAGATAAAAAAGGTCAAGCTATGGAGATGCATAGTATTGGAAATTCATTATTTATGCTTGGAAGAAAGGAGGAAGCTTTAATTTATGGGAAGCAAAGTTTTGAATTGGGAAGTCAGTTGGGTTATCCAGATTATATTCAGAAAGCAGCACTTTTACTAAGTAAAATATATCAACAATCAGGAAAGTATAAGGATGGTTGGAAAATGTATAAACATCACATAAACTTAAGAGATAGCATTGTTAATGTAAAAAATAAAAATTTAGCTCTAAAACAAGGTGAAAAATATGAGTATGAAAAGGAAAAAGCGATACAAGATGCTGAACATAACAAACAACTTGAAGTGATCACAGAACGAGAACAAAAACAAAAAG
>JAJCYN010000316.1 GCA_029262915.1 Flavobacteriales bacterium | reverse complement strand
AACCACAATGAGCAAAATTATCTAGTACTTTTTGGTTTTCCGTATGGCTGTTGTGCACAACAATTAACAATCATAACCACCACAAAAAACACCATTAGCGTAGTATTTGACCAAGAATTTGAGTACACCCAACTAACTGATTTTGATGATGATGGTGTATTGGATCTAATTGGTAGAGAAAGTGCTTATGAAATTTACGAAGATGCTGACAGTGTAAATGCTGAAATTGGAACTTATGCTCCGTATAATGTGTATAGTTTAACAACCCCAGAAGCAAAGCTTAATGTGGATTTAAGTAAAAGATATAATGAAGAAAATTACGTTTATGCTGGTCTTGATTACAATAGTAAAATGAGAGTTGCATATCCTAAAGAAGGGTTTGATTTTAAACCATTTTTATCGCCCATAATTTTTACAAGTAACATAAGACCAAATGAGGTGCTTGATTTAAACCAACACTATATGGATACGATAGTGTTTACTAATTATAATGACAATTACGATTACCTATATTTAGTGGGTGATAAAAATGGTACTGAAGTTATGTTAATTTGTGGATGGATAGAAGAAATAGAAAATTATGATTTTAAGCAAGGAGATTTATTAGAAATAGAATGGGAAATAGTTAAAAGAAAGTATGCTGGTGATGATGTGTATTTTTATAGCGAAAATGTCATTACTGTTAGAAAATTAAATGATTAAATTTAAAATACATAATGCGGATAAGTAACATGTGTTACTTATTCGCATGTTGGGCTTAATACAAAAACAAACTGAATGATAAATTGGCAATATTTCCCTAAATCTGACAAAATACCAAATCATTTAACTGAAGTGATAAATGTATTTGAGGAAGAAAAAGACAATATCGATTCTGAAAACAATCAGTATTCTAGTGATGAAGTTCTCTCATTTCTAAGGGTTGGACTTGAAAGAATTCATTATCAAGTGGAAAAATCAAAAAAACAAGTGGACAAAATTCACGTTCCAGTTTTATTTGGTAAGAATGGTGGTCTAGATAAATACTTTGAAGCTGATGGGTTAAATACAGAAACAAAGACAGTTATTGAAGTAGAAGCTGGACGTGGCGTGACTAATCATCAATTTCTTAAAGACTTATTTCAAGCATCTGTTATGAACGATATCGACTATCTTGTAATTTCGGTAAGGAATATTTATAGAACAAGTAGAGATTTTGAAAAAGTAATTTCTTTTATAGATACTTTATATGCAAGTAATAGATTAATACTACCATTGTCAGGAATATTAATAATCGGATATTAATTACATAACAATTCTTCAGTGAAAACTGAATCTAATTAAACAAACTTATTTTATGAGATTAAAAGTACCATAAACTTTCTGCTTGGTGCTTTTTTTGTATTTTTGGTACACATAAAGATAACGTGAGACAATATGCACCCTATTAAAAAATTAGAAAAACTACCTCCAAAACGAGAAGAAGTAGAAACGCTTAATGTTTTACGTCAATTAAGTAAAGCATCAACAGCTTTAGGTGAGTTAAAAGGTATTGCCAAAACGATTCCTAATCAAGCAATGCTGATAAATGCAGTAGTCTTACAGGAAGCTAAAGACAGTTCTGAAATTGAAAATATCATAACAACACAAGATGAATTATACAAAGCTCTTTCCACTTCGGTAAATCAACCAACACAGATTAAAGAAGTAATTAATTACAGAAAAGCTATATTTCTAGGTGCTGACATAATTAGCAATCAAGGGTTTTTAAGACTCAAAGACGTTGTTGAATTACAAAAGACTATTATTGAAAATAATGCTGGGATTCGAAATATGGCAGGAACTGTTTTAAAAAATGATAAAACAGGAGAAGTCGTTTATACACCTCCACAAGAAAAAGACGAAATACTAGATTTACTGTCAAACTTTCTTGATCATTTTAACATTACAGACACAGATATATCTCCTTTAATCAATCTAGCCATCTTACATTATCAATTTGAAAGTATTCATCCATTTTATGATGGAAACGGAAGGACTGGACGAATACTAAATATTCTTTACTTAATCATAAATGGGCTATTAGATATCCCTATCCTTTACCTAAGTTCATACATTAATGATAATAAATCTGAATATTATAAACTGTTAAACAAAGTCAACAAGAATGACGAATGGGAAAACTGGATTATATATATGCTAAAAGCAGTAGAAGTAACTTCTAATAAAACAGTTGAAAAAATTAATTCAATTAAGAGTTTACTCGAAAAAACTATTCTTGTCGCTCAAGAAAAAGCAACTAAGGTTTATCGCAAAGAATTAATTGAATTACTGTTTGAGCACCCTTATTCCAAGATAGAATATGTAGTCGAAAGACTTGGAGTTGAACGAAAAGCAGCATCAAGGTATTTAAAACAATTAGAAGAGATTGGAATATTAGAATCTCAAAAAATAGGACGAGAAACTATATACATAAACACCGAATTGATAGAAATATTAAAAAGAAACTAAGCCCAACACTATATATAAAAAATAGCCGCACATTGCCATCACGCAAACCAAAGCTAAATTTCATACATTAATCGTTGGCAAACATAAAGACGAATTATTTTATATAAATTATATGCCTAAATCATTAACTATAATATTAATAATACTCTCTATTTATTCATTTTCAGTAAAAGCTCAAAATGACACAGTAGCAAATAATCATGTATACAAAATTGGAGATTTAACTCAAGGTGGAATCGTATTTTGGTTGGATGATAGTGGTCAACACGGATTAGTTTGTGCAAAGAAAGACCAAGCTTTAAGAGCACAATGGGATAAAGAATTGGAATTTAACGGAGGTGTAATGCATCATCCTGAAAGAAATACGAAATCTGTGTCTACAGCCGAAGGAATTTATGACGGGAAAAAAAACACTCAGGACATTATTAAATTCGTGGGAGATACGAATTTGATTTATGCTGCTATTATTTGCGAAAAATTAGTTTTAGTAGAAGATAGTATTGTTTATGATGATTGGTATTTACCAGCAAGAGAAGAATTGATTTTAATTTATAAAAGCCGAAAATTCATTAATAAGGTTGCCTTAGAAAATAATGGAGATTCTTTTGATAATAAATCTTATTGGAGTTCTACCGATGTAGACTGTTCAGTAAAACCTAATCTTTACATGGATAACGTTCATGCAGCATGGGGACACAATTTTAATAAAGGAGGGAAAAGTTTTCAGGTCCCATCGCGAAAATACATGCCATTAGCAGTAAGAGCAATTAGAGCTTTTTAATCCTTAATTTCCTTGTAAAATAAAAGGGATACTTGTTGAAAAACGACTTGCCAACACTAGTGGTCGTTGCACAACCCTATAATTTCAGGAAAATGGACTTTTATAGTTGATTTTAAAGGGGATTCGTTTTTTATTCTTAAATCCATATCATTTTTTTCAAGACTTCATATTCCATAAATGAAGGTAATATTGATGCATTT
>JAJCYN010000315.1 GCA_029262915.1 Flavobacteriales bacterium | reverse complement strand
GTAGTATTTAATGATAGTACGTTGGGTATCACAGCATTTTTCATTTCGGCAACCATAAATCCTTCAGGAGTTGGAAAAGGAGTAAGGTTTGAAATTATTTTCATTGGAAAATACTGATCAATAAAATCAGGAACCAATGCTCTTATAATACTTTCTGCTAATATAGAACAGATAAATGTAATGATAGACATAGCGGATGAACGGATTAAAACGGCTATTATTAATCCAACAGACATATAGCCCAACGATTGAATAAAATAAATAACCAAGTACTTAATGTCTGTCAAAAATGACTCATTTCCGCCAGATATAAAACCAAATAAAGCACCCAATACAAAAAGGTAAGCAGTACAAACCAAGGCAAAGGAAGACATTAATAAGATTTTAGAAATAATAAAATCTGCTTTGCTTTGACCATCAATTACGTGTTGCCTAAAGGTTTTAAATGCAAACTCATTGCAGACTAATATAACCATTAGCATTCCAATTAACAGATTGAACCAACTGCCAATATAGGTAATGTTATTCCATACATTAGGAAAATTGTACATTGTAGCAAAATCAATAGGAAAACCATCGATTTTAATTTGACCAGCACCATAAAATACAACAGGTGTAAAAACAAAAAACAACCCAAAAATGACCCAAAACGTAGTGTAAGGAGTAATCTTTTTGTATTCTATTTGAAGTAAGTCTAGCATCTATTTTATTAATTCTAAAAAGTTTGCTTCTAAATCAGATTTTTGAGATCCAATTTCCGAAGCAACAATTCCTTTATCAAATAAAGCTTTGTTTAAAAAAGCACTGTCTTTTCCTTCGGCTAGCATTACGTATACTTTATCTCCAATTTGGTTAATGTTACTTACTCCATCAACTTGGCTCAATGTTAGTTTTAAGATATCTAAATTTTCAGCAGCAATATAAACTTGCTCTTGGTTATTTAACACTGTTTGAATAGAACCATAGGTTAACAAATTCCCCAGTTTAAGTACTGCAACGTGTGTACAGGTTTTTTCTACTTCATCTAAAATGTGGCTCGCCATAATAATGGTTTTACCTGCTGCAGCTAAATCTAATATTATGGTTCTTATCTCTGCAATTCCTTGAGGATCTAAGCCATTGGTTGGTTCATCTAATACTAAAATTTCTGGATTTCCAAGCAAGGCAGAAGCAATGGCTAATCGTTGTTTCATTCCTAATGAAAATGTTTTAAATTTTGAATTAGATCTATTGGTTAAATCAACAACATTTAGCACTCTGTCAACCTCACTCTCGTTTACTTCTTTTATTTTGCAAACAATAGAAAGGTTTTGTCTGGCGGTTAAGTAAGGATAAAAATTAGGTGTTTCTAATAGAGCACCTATTTTCTTTCTATCGTATTTGCTTGGTGTTTGTCCATTCCAAGAAAAAGTACCAGCATCAGCATTTAATACATCTAAAATAATTCCTAAAGTAGTAGTTTTACCACTTCCATTAGGGCCTAATATACCGTAAACTTCACCTTGATTAATCTGTAGGCTAAGGTTATTTAAGGCTTTTACCTTTCCGTAGCTTTTAGATATTCCGTTTATGTTGAGGACTGCTGCCATTCTTATTTTACATTGGTAAATATAGAAATTAGATAATCACAGCACAAATTGTTTGCTTTAAATTAAGTTTATTTAACGTTTAAGAAACGATTTTAACGTTACTTTAACGTTTTATCCATCAAGTAAATCATTGCTGCCATAGCAGCAGCACCAAGTTCTAACTCACGTTTATTTACGCGTTCAAATACATCGTTATTGGAGTGGTGGTAATTAAAATAAATTTGAGAATTAATAGCCATTCCTAATTGAATCATATCAGGATAATATTCTTTTAGGGGGCCAATGTCAACACCACCAAAACCTTTTTTAAATTTAAATAATTCAAAATCGGCAAGTAAATCTTTTTGTTTATTTACCATGGTAATCTGTTCCTCTGTTCCATTAACATCAAAACCAATAGGTAAAAACCCACCTCTATCACTTTCTATTGCACAGATGTGCTTTTCTTTATTTTCTGAAGCAATTTTAGCATAACTTTTCCCACCCATATTTCCATTCTCCTCATTCATAAACAGCACACACCTTAATTTATGGTTTGGCTGATATCTAAGTTTCTTTAATATTCTTAATGCTTCAATTGAATGAACTATTCCTGCTCCATCATCATGGGCTCCTTCACCAACATCCCATGAATCTAGATGTCCCCCCCAGGTAATTATTTTGTCATCTTTTCCATTCATTTCAGCAATTACGTTGTAAGAAGTTACATCAGGAAATGTTTCGCAATCCATTTCCATTTTTAAGGTTACTTTTCCTTGTTTTAACCAAGCAGAAAGTAAAACAGCATTTTTAGTGCTTATTGCTGCTCCAGGAATTTTATTTATCCCTTCTTCATAACGCATGGTACCAGTGTGGGGAAAATCATCTTCTGGAGTAGCTAGTGATCGAATGACAACAGCCTTAGCATTTAGTTTTCCAGCTTCGCTGGTTCCTTTTCCTCGTATGGGATAACAACCTCCGTATGCACGAAAAGTATTGATGTGTTTTTGGTCAAAAGCTTGACTTAAATAAACGATTTTCCCTTTTACCTGTTCTTCAGTAAGTTTTTTAAGGGCATCAAGATTTTCTACTTCAAGAACTTCTCCTTCTATTAATCCATTGGTACTTACAGATCCTCCCAATGCTAAAATATCTAATTTAAAAGTCTCTCCTTTTTCATTAATTATCCAAGCAGCCTCTTTGGTCCCTCTTTCCCAATGTGGAGCTTTGATTTCCTGTAAATACACCTTATCAAATCCATAAGAATTTAACAACTTTTCTCCCCATTTCACAGCCATTTCTGCTTCAGCGGAACCCGTTATACGAGCACCAACGTCTTTACAAAGACTTCTTAAGTTCTCATACGATTGGCCATTTTCTAGTGCTTCGTCATAAATTTTTCTAATAAAAGTAGAATCATTTTGAGCGAAAGAATTGACTGATGTAATAATGAGTATGAAGAAAATTAAATTTTTCATTTAGATAGGTTTTAGAAAATCCAAATGTAAGGAAATTAGAGGGGTTATTAAAAATCTTCAAAACTGAAAATATATAAATGCTTGGAGTTCTGATGACATTGCTTGATAGACTGCGAAAACGGTAATGGCTGAGATAATTATTTTTATTACTAGGGGAAGTTTAATAAAAGTTTCTCTATACCAGTCTTTTACATTAGTAGGTAGCCAATGAATAGCATATCCAATTAACATCATTATAAACACATTACTATAAGAGCTTAGGATTTCTGGAATTAAGGTTGCGTTAAAATTAGAACTAATTTGAGTTAGAATTTGCCCGGTAGCTTCCATACTTTCTC
>JAJCYN010000314.1 GCA_029262915.1 Flavobacteriales bacterium | reverse complement strand
ATAGGAGTTAAACCAACTGCTATGATTGATCTTTCTGATGGATTGTCTTCTGATTAAATTCATATTTGTCAGCAATCTGAAGTAGGCTGTACCATTTATGAAGATAAAATTCCATTAGACTATACAACAGTTAATGTTGCTGAAGAAATGAAATTGGATCCCGTAGTTTGCGCCTTAAATGGAGGAGAAGATTATGAATTGTTATTTACGATATCTTTAGATGATTTTGATAAAATTAAAGATCAGAAACGTGTTTCAGTAATCGGTCACATTACATCAGATAAAGAGAGTTATCAGCTAGTATCTAAAGATGAACAAGTGCACCAACTATCAGCACAAGGGTGGAATGCGATATTGAAAAAAAAGTAACTTTACCCAAGTTTTAGTTATGAAAAACTTTAGAAACATACTTAGCATCATTTTAGTAATTACTATTTTCAATGTAGTAGTTGGAAAGTCTGTACATGAATTTTTTGAACATCATACCAAAATACACGCTTGTATTAATAAAAATACCACTCACTTCCATGAGTTAGAGATCGATCATATTGACTTTATTTGTGACTTCAATTTTTCATCAAACTCATTTCTTGGTATAGATTTTCCGGTAAAAAAAATAATTTGTTATCAACAAAATGAATTTTGGGTTCAATTATTTTGGTTTATAAAAAATTATAGACTTAATAACCTTTCTTTAAGAGGTCCTCCTTTGTATTAAATAGATTTTAATTAATAGCACATAGCTTGTGCATTATAAACTATTTAGTATACTATTATGAAAACTATATTATTACTGGTCGTGTTATTTATGACCAATTTTCTGTTAAAAGCACAATCAATTTCTGGAAAAATTACTGATTCTAAAACTCAAGAATCTATACCAGGAGTTAACATTTACCTTCCTGAAATAAAAAAAGGAGTGATTACCGATATTGATGGGAATTACATTTTAAACCTTCCAAAAAAAGGAACATATAAGTTGCAAGTTTCTTTTATCGGTTATGAAATTATATTGAAAACGTTGCAAATAACAAAAGACTTTACTTTAGATTTTCAGTTAGAGCATTCGGTAATAGAAGCAAAGGAATTTGTGATTTCTTCCGTTTATCATAGTAGCCAAGATGAAAATCCTGTTGATGTTATTCAATATGATGGTAAACAATTACAGCAATCTGCTGCACCAACATTAATGAAATCCTTAACTAATGTAGCTGGAGTAAGTATGATAGGAACAGGAACCAATATTGGTAAACCTGTTATTAGAGGATTAAGTTTTAACAGGGTTTTGGTTTTTAGTGAAGGGATTCCCATTGATAATCAGCAGTTTGGAGATGAACACGGTTTAGGGTTAAGTGAAATCGGAATTGATAAAGTAGAAATTATAAAAGGACCATCGTCTTTATTATATGGTGCTGATGCGATGGGAGGAGTGTTGCATTTTATTGAAGAACGGCCTGCTCCTATCAATACAATTGTAGGCGATTTTGGAACAAAATATTTTTCTAATACTGACGGATATACTACTAACCTTGGAATAAAAGGAGCAACTGAGAATTTTCGGTATCGGGTTAGAGGAGGATATACTTCTCATGGAGATTACAAACAAGGAAATGAAGTTCGAGTTACTAATACCCGTTATACTGAAAGTGCTTTAAAAGTAGGCATTGGTTTTATGAGAAAACATTGGACAAACGATATTAATTATTCCTTTTTACAATCCGCAATTGGTATTCCGGAAGAGATGGGATTACAAAATACGAGTAGAAAATTAATGGAACCGTTTCAAGTAATTACCAATCATATTATTTCTACACAAAATACCTTTCACATTAAAAAATCACATCTTAAAATTAATTTTGGGTATTTAACCAATATTCGTAAAGAATTTGAAATAGGAAATTTATCAGAGTCAATTTATCATTCTGATTTAGATTCAGCAGCTTTAGATATGTTACTACAAACGAGCAATTATGATATTAAATGGCATTTACCAGAATTTAAACACATTGAACTGATTTTAGGTTCGCAAGGAAAATATCAAACCAATAAAAATAAGGGAGAAGAAAGTTTAATTGCCGATGCAACAATTAAACAAGCAGGTGGATTTATGATGGCAAAATATGCTAAAAATAAATTTTCTACTATTAGCGGATTGCGTTATGACGTGAAACAAATTGATGCAATAGCTACTGGAGAAATGGCAGGGTTAAATTATAAAAGAGCGTTTAAAACACAATATGAAAGTATTAATGGCTCAATTGGTTTTACCTATAAATGGACAGATAAGTATTTAACCAGGATTAATGTAGCAAGTGGTTTTAGAACTCCCAATTTGGCAGAATTATCATCCAATGGAGTACATGAAGGAACATTTAGATACGAAATAGGAAGTTTGAATTTAAGAACAGAAAAGAACATAGAAATAGATTTCGGGATAGAATATGTTGATGAGCATATTTCATTTAGTTTTTCCGCTTTCAATAATGCCATTGATAATAATATTTTCTTAGTTCCAACAGATTCTATAATTGACAATATGAAACTATTTACCTATTCTCAAGCTGATGCTAATTTATTTGGTTTTGAAACCACAATAGACTGGCATCCTCACAATATGCACTGGTTACATTTCGAAACACAATACGCTATGGTAATTGGAAAACTCGAAAATAGTGATGATTTGCCTCGAATTCCTGCCAATAATCTATTAAATACTTTAAAAGCTGAAATGAAAGATGCTAAATTCATTAAAAAACCTTTTATAAGTATTTCGATAAACACCATATTTAAACAAAACAGGTTTGATGTTTTTGAAACAAGTACTTCTTCTTATGTGTTGTTAAACGCAAAAATTGGTGGAGGTGTTTTATTAGGTAAACAAAAGATAGAGTTAAGTGTTGGTGTTACTAATATGTTCAATAAAAAATATTTTAATCATCTATCTCGTTTAAAAGAAGCTAAAGTTTATAATATAGGTAGGAACTTTGTAGTAAAT
>JAJCYN010000313.1 GCA_029262915.1 Flavobacteriales bacterium | reverse complement strand
TGCATAGTCAGTATTCATATTTTGTTGAACTCCTAAAGCCATTTGTTCTACTACTTGTTGGCTCACTGCTCCATATTTTTCGATGTCTTCTTGTTTTACATTGAGTTCTTTTATTTTAATTTCATTGGCGTAAGAAATAACCGAACCTTTATAATAATCAGAACTTCCGGCAACTGCTGTAATTAAATGAGCAATGTAACCTCCTGTACAACTTTCGGCCGTAGCCACTGTGGCATTTTGTTTTTTTAATAACTCGCCTATTGCATTTCCTAAGGCTTCATTGTCCTCAGAATAAATGTATTGAGGAATAATACTTTTTAACTTATCAATTTCTAAATCAATGTGGTGTTGCAGTTCTCGTCTATCTTTTCCAATCGAACTCAATCGTAGCTTCACCCTCCCCGGAGAAGGTAAATAAGCTAATTTTATCGTTGAGGGTAAATTACTTTCCCAGCTGGTTAATACTTCTGCTAATTTTGCTTCAGGAATACCTTGTGTATAAATCATTTGATTAACGATTTCTGGCAATTCGTATTTTTCTTTTAACCAGGGAATAATAATATCAGTAATCATTGCTTTCATTTCATAGGGAACTCCAGGCATTGCAACAACTACTTTATTCTCTTTTTCAAACCAAAGCCCTGGTGCTGTACCATTTGCATTGTGAACCACTTTACAGTTGTTAGGAACTATTGCTTGTTTTTGATTGTTATGGTTCATTTCAAACCCTCTGCTAGTTACCAGTTTTTCAATATGCTGATATACTTCCTCATCTCTAACCAATTTACCACCAAAGTACTTGTTCAATACTGGCATTGTTAAATCATCATTAGTTGGTCCTAAACCACCGGTAATGAGTACAAGATCTGATTTGCTTAAGGATGCCGAAACGGCATTTAAAATCGCTTCTTCTGCATCACTAATAGTAATTTGTTGTCTTATGGTAAAACCAATATTATTTAATTCTTTAGACATCCAATATGCATTGGTGTTTAAGGTTTGGCCTATTAGTAATTCATCTCCTATAGAAATTATATCCAGATTCATTCTTCAAAAGTAAAATTATAAGGTAAAAATTAAGAATTAATTACCATTAAGTTTCAAGTTTGAATTTCTTATTTTTGGATCAGGAATCAATTAATAAAAACAAGTTATATTATGAGAAAAATAGCAATCATTACATGCATAACATTATTAGTGCTTGGTTGTGCAGAAATGACACAGGTATTAGATGATTACAGTAAATCAACCGGCTCTGCACCTTTAACAAATACTGAAGTAATTAGTGGGCTACGCGAAGCTTTAACAGTTGGAACAAATAATTCTACAGCATTAACTTCTAAATTGGATGGCTTTTATAAAAATCCTGAAATTTTTATTCCTTTTCCTCCTAAAGTAATTAAGGTAAAGGAAAGAGTTGAAGCTTTAGGTATGAAAAAACAAGTGGATGAATTTGTAATGACCATGAATCGTGCTGCTGAAACTGCTTCTAAGGAAGCTGCTCCTATTTTTATTAATGCCATTACGAGTATGAGTATTGCCGATGGTTTTGCCATTTTGAAAGGAGAAGATAATGCTGCCACAACTTATTTAAAAAGTAAAACCTCTAGTCCGTTAAAAGTAAAATTTAACCCAATAGTTAAAAATGCCATAAACCAAGTAAAAGTTACTCAATACTGGAATCCGGTTATTAATACTTACAACAAAATTCCTTTTATTGAAAAGCAAAACCCCAATTTAGAGGATTACATTACTACCAAAGCTATGGACGGTCTTTTTTTAATGATAGAAAAGGAAGAAAAAAAGATTCGTAAAGATCCTATGGCAAGAGTTACTGACATTCTAAAGAAAGTTTTTGGATAATGATTGACGAAACCATTAACCCATGGAAAACGATCAAAAGTGAAGTTAAATATGATAATCCCTGGATTAAAATAACGGAACATCAAACGGTTAATGCAGATGGCGGAGATGGAATTTATGGTGTTGTCCACTATAAAAACATAGCCATAGGAATTATTCCATTGGATGAAGACAATAACACTTGGTTGGTAGGACAATACCGTTATCCTTTACAACAATACAGTTGGGAAATTTGCGAAGGTGGAGGGCTACATAATGTTGATATTTTAGATTCTGCTAGAAGAGAATTGTTAGAAGAACTAGGAATTAAAGCAAAGCATTGGACAAATATAATGAACATGCACCTCAGTAATTCTGTTTCTGATGAGAAGGGGGTTATTTATGTTGCAAAGGAACTGAGCTATTATAATCCTGAACCAGAAGAAGGTGAAGTTTTACAAATTAAAAAATTACCTTTTGCAGAAGTTTATCAAATGGTTATGGATGGAGAAATTACCGATAGCCTTACTGTTGCTGGAATTTTAAAAACAAAATTGTTAATTGACAAAGGAATTATTTAATGGAGGTTATAAAAAATAATGCGATTTGGATTATTTGCATCTTGTCATTCCTTTCGGCATTATTTTACAATCAACTTAATCTTAATCAACTTCCTGATACACTAAAAAGAGATCATCAAACTGTTATTACAAATGATGATCTTAGTTATTTGGTTCCTCCTAAAAATTACTTGCAAACTGGTATTTGGAAAAGCAACTCAGTAGGAAAGCAGAGCCACTTTATTCGACCTCCAGGTTACGGGATATTTTACATGGTATTTTTACAAATTGGTGATTACCCTTTAGCATTAAAATTTTTGAAAATTGCCCAACTCCTACTCTTTGCTTTTTCCGTTTATTGGTTATTTAGTATTATCCATTCTCTTATAAATAATAAAAAGATAGCTTTAGTTGTTACGTGTATTTATGGTATCACTCCTTTTGCTATTGGTTTTTTATCTTATACATTAACTGAAGGAATTACTCCAGCTTTACTTCTATTATATGTTTTTCTATTGTTTAAAGCAAAAGAAAAAAAATTATCTGAGCAAAAAAGCATCTTTTACTTTTTAGCAGCTTTAAGTTTTGCTTGCTTGTTAATTGTTCGTCCACCTTTGGGTTTTTTAGGAATATTACTTCCCATTTTTTTAATAAAAGATTATTGGAAAAAAGGTATTTATAGAACTATCGTTAAATTAGTATTATTTGGGAGTATCGCTTTTAGTTTAATGGCATTTTGGCAATATCGAAACTACAAAATCACCAACGAATATGTTGGTTTGCATTCTATTTATTATGCCGACAATAACTCTATTTATCGTCCCACTTTTAAGGAATACTGGAATTTTGTTGGAGGTTGGGCTCAGGAAGGTCATGAGGCTCATTCCTATATGGTTCCAATGTGGCAAGCAGCTATTAATGGAGACACTTCCGAAACTTATATTAAGAATGCTTTAGCAACATTTCCGGAAAATGTAATTAATCATTTTGGAGAAGAAAGATTAACTTCAGTTTTTAGAAAATACCAAGAAGCTACACTTTTTCAAAAAGCATATTATGATCAAGAAATTCCAATGCCTAGGACAACTCCTAG
>JAJCYN010000312.1 GCA_029262915.1 Flavobacteriales bacterium | reverse complement strand
AGGTAAATTTACAGATTATAGCTTGTTAATCAAAATGTTAATTGTTTGATATATTATTATGGATTATTCTTGCCAGATAGTTGGATTGTAATTACATTTGTCATTATTTAGAATCAATCTAAATAGAATGATAGATATTTTAATAGCAAATAACAATCAGATAGCAGGAGAAGGCTTAAAAACCATTTTACAATCTAAAATGGGAAATAGAGTTTTGGGTATTGTTAATTCTATGGATCAACTATTAGAACAATCTAGAAAACATTTTCCTGACATTGTTGTTATGGATTACTCTAGTGATCCTTTTGGGCTTAATTCTATTAAAGAAATTAAGAAAACATACAGAGATTGTAAAATATTGGCGATTACCGATAAACTGCCTAAATCAACAGTTTACAATGCCTTAAAAAATGGAATTGATAGTTATTTGCTTTCTGATTGTGAAAAACCGGAAATAATGGATGCCATAGCAGACACTTTTAATGGCAAGCAGTTTTATTGTGGAATGGTAATAGACATTCTCTCTGAAGCCAATGAAAGAGAAGTGGATGGTTGTTCTGGAGTATCTCTATCAGAAAGGGAGATTGAAATCATAAAATTGATTTCTGATGGATTGACCAATAAGGAAATTGCTGATCAACTCTTTTTAAGTGCTCATACTGTGAATACCCATAGAAAAAACATAATGCACAAACTAGGTATTAAAAACACTGCTGGTATTGTTATTTATGCGGTGAAAGAGAATATAATAAAAACCTAATTATTTATAACAATTTTCTTCATAAAGGATTGTTCTCCAATTAGACGTACAACGTAAATTCCTGCGGTTAACTGCCTTGTATCTAGACTAAATTTTTGTTGGTGGATATTTGTATTTAGTACAATTTGCCCAGATGTATTGTAAAGTTCTATGTTAGAAAAGCTATTTTCTTTTAAATTTATTTCTATTTCGTTTTCTTTATTAATTATTGAGATTGAACCATTGTTATTCATATTGTGGTTAATGCTAGTGGCTATCGGAGCACAAGATCTAGGATCGTTACTAACAATTTCCCAAGCAATTTGTTGCATCATCAGTGCTTGTGCTGGAGTTGGTTCATCATATTGCCAACCCGCAGCAGCAAATGTTTGATTTGTTAACCCGACAGGACTTTGTCCAAAAATGGTTGAAAAATGGACACAAGCAGATAAATAATAGGTTGTTTCTGTTGGATGAATTGTTGCAACAATGGTATCAGTTGGATCAAACATATCTATCCAGTTAGTTGTGCCTGGATAAACACCGGCAATAATACTATCTGCTAATGCTTGGTAAGCTGCTGCTACTGGAACAATACATACTGGAGGTCCACTATTTATCAGGGTAGTAGAGTCAGCTACTCGTTCCCACAGTGGTCGCATTGTTATATTCATATTTACCCAATCAGCATGGGGGGTTGCTGCAGTTTGATCAACTTCGTTATGGAATTCCATTAAATAAACTCTTGTATTTGGATTAGCTGCAATTGCCATGTCATAAAAATTATCTACAGCGCTAACAGAGCTTATAATAGTTGGATTACAAAAGGAACTACCATCTATTACTTCTTGTATAGGTATTTGCTCTGCGAGCACCATAATGTCATAATTCCCAGAGGGTAATTCCATCCATGAATCTGTACCGCCTTGGGGTGAAGCATGGTTTATCCATTGATTGGCAACACAAGTTCCACCAATAAATTGAAAATTATAACCATAAGTAGTAATCCCAGCATCTATTGCTAAATCATTCACCATTTCTCCAACAATTAAATCCCAGCCAAAGCCACTATGACCAATGTAATAGGTATTTTCTTGACCGAAAGAAGTTAACGTTAATAGACTTATTGCACAAAAAAGTAAGAGTCGTTTCATAATAAATTTTGCTAATTGTTAAATCTAAAACGAAAAGTTAAACAATAAGGTTGCCTTTTAGTTATTTCTGCAAAATACCACGTTTAAGGTATTGTACATTTCTTTTTCCACATCTACATTTGTGTCGTTATTTATAATTAGTCTAAATAAAAATAAGATAAAAATTTAAAAGAATGAAAACAAAATTATTAAGTGTAGGATTAAGTATGTTAATGATAAATTTATTGTCAGCACAAGTAATGACATCTGATAGCACGAGTAATCAAGCATTAAATTCGGCTCAAAATATTATTAACAGTAATAAAAAAGTAACTATTGGTGGGTATGGATCTGTAGACTACAATCAAGCATTAATTGATGGACAAAGATCTAATGGAAATTTAGATGTTCATCGTTTAATTTTATTTTTAGGGTATAAATTTAGTAGCAAAGTACATTTTGTTACCGAAGTGGAGTTTGAACATGTTAAAGAAGTGTTTATAGAGCAAGCATTTGTTAACTACAAAATTACTCAAGGATTAAATTTACGAGCAGGATTAATGTTGGTTCCAATGGGAATTGTAAACGAATATCACGAATCAACTACCTTTAATGGTGTCGAACGCCCAGCAGTAGATAGTAAAATTGTACCAAGTACTTGGAGAGAATTAGGTGCTGGATTTTCTGGAAACTTTGATAACTTATCTTTAAAATATCAAGTGTATGCAGTCAATGGATTTTTAGGATACGATGGGGGCGGAAAATTTAGAGGCTCTGATGGATTAAGAAAAGGACGACAAAAAGGAGCAGAATCTACAATGAGTTCACCAAACCTATCAACCAAAATTGATTTTTACGGTATAAAAGGTTTAAAGTTAGGAGCTTCTGCATATTTTGGAAATTCTCAATCAACTCTTTACGATGGCTTATCTGATAATGACACTACAAGATTAGAGGCTAGAGCAGACTCATCTGTAATAGGATTAGCAATGTTTGGTTTTGATGCACGATATAAATATAAAGCATTTGAAGCAAGAGGACAGTTTATTAAAGCAAGTTTATCAAATACAGATGAATACAATATGTTTACGGGTAAAGATTTAGGGTCTTCTATGATTGGTTATTACGGAGAACTTGGTTATGATTTGATAAATATTTTCAAGAAAGATGCTAAAGAAAAATTAGTATTATTTGGACGATATGAATTTTATGATACACATGATGCAGTAAAAGGAGATACACCAGTAAATAAATCTTATGCAAGAACTGATATTACTTTTGGGTTAACTTATCATATTGCAAATGGGGCAGCTCTAAAAGGTGATTTTCAAATAAGAGACAATGATGCTACAGGCAATAATTCATTTAATCAAGTAAATTTTGGTATAGCATTTTGGTACTAATTAGGATTGTTTTAGTTAAAGTTAATTAATTAAACCTCTTGAGTATTTTTACTCAAGAGGTTTGGTACTTTTGTGAAAAATGAAAAAAGTAGGATTCATATTAATTGTGTTGAGTTATTTTTTGGTAAGTTTTCAGTTACCAAAATCTGCTCAAAAAAAAATAACTAAGACTATTGCCACTTTGTGGGAAGATAAAGTAATTATAAAACAAACGATCAATTTAACTCCTGAGCAACAAAATCTGATTAAGTTTAAATTAGGAAAGAATGTACAAGCTCTTAAAAACAACGAAAAAATAGTTGGTTATTTATACCTATCTCAAGCAGCGAGTCGATCAGATAAAATTGATTTTATGGTGATTTTTAATCAAGATTTAACAATACTTAAGGCTCAAGTATTGGTTTATAGAGAAGAATATGGGGCTGAAGTAGGTAGCAGAAGATGGTTGAAACAATTTGTAGGAAAAACCAATGGCGAAGCCATGAAATTTGGGGACGATATTCAAAATATTTCTGGGGCAACTATTTCAGCTCGATCATTAACCGAGGGGATTAAAAAAGTAACACTTCAAATGGTTGAACTTAAAGAAAAAGGATTTCTATAACATGGAATTACACGGAAAAATACACATACTTCCTAAGCCTGCTAAGTTATTAATAGGCTTTTTTATTGTAACACTCAGTTTTGGTTACTTTACTGGATTACGATTTGTAAACGAAAATACGAACTCAACAACTATAGGAATAGAGGAGCATTATTTAGGTAATGAAACTGATGAAAATGCTGAAATAATGAAATTTAAAAAATCTGAAAAGGAAATCATTAGCATGGTCCATAATCATGTAATTAGTATGTCAGTTATATTTTTGTTACTTGGAGTAATTCTTTTAATGACATCTTTACCCACTAAGTTGAAAAAGTTTCTAATTGTAGAACCTTTTATTTCTATCATACTCACTTTTGGAGGAATATGGTTAATGTGGAGTGGTATATTGTGGCTTAAATATATTGTAATTGTTTCTGGGATAATGCTTACCCTAACTTTTACGATTTCATCGGTATTTGTTTTATTTCAGTTGTTTAAGAAGAAAAACTAGGTACTAGTAGCCTATTCATTTTTATATTCTTCCCATTTTCTTTTTGCCTCTTTTCTTCTTTTTGATTCAGAAACAATAGAAAATATAGCATTGATAAAAGCCAATACAGCAAACATTATAAGGATATAGAAAATAATAATCATCTACGAGTAAAAGTAGTGATTTGTGTGAGAATTGATCATAAATAAAAAATCCTCGCAAAGTCTTGCGAGGATTTTTTATTAAAGTTAACATTTTACTAGTGTTCTTGACCTCCTGGTCCGTGAACGTGACCGTGTTCAACTTCTTCTTTAGTCGCTTCTCTTATTTCTACAACATTACCTGTAAAATGTAAATCTTGATCGGCTAAAGGGTGGTTTACATCAGCAGTAATAGTATTTTCGTTTACAGAAACAATTTTTGCAGGATGAACTTGTCCGTTTTGGTCTTGTAATGGCAATACATTACCAATAACAACTTCCTCAACTAACTTACCTTCTTTCATAAACATATCTTGAGGTAATTCAACTATAGCTTCCTCTGTTCTTTTTCCGTATGCTTTTTCTGATGTAATACCAAAAGAAAAAGTATCTCCTGTGTTGAGGGGTGCTATATTTCTTTCAAAATCAGGAATCATTTGCCCCATACCAGATAGAAACACTAAAGGTTGTTTCCCTTCCGTAGTTTCAATCATTTCTCCATTA
>JAJCYN010000311.1 GCA_029262915.1 Flavobacteriales bacterium | reverse complement strand
AAAAAAGGAAGAGGTTTTTTTGGAACAAAAGATGTCGCATACAATAATTATACATTCAATCAAGATCGTGGCAAAGAAATTTATAATCATGTAGAAAAAATAATTAAAGAAGAAAATCTAGCAAATAAAACGGATTCTTTTTGGGTGGATGTAAGACCTGACACCCTCACTGATCAAGAACAAGGAGTTTACACTATGATAGATAGTGTTCAGAATATTCCTGCGTTTAAAAGAACCATGGATATATTATTTTTATTTATTACCGGATGGCATGACATAGGTCCTATTGAATTAGGACCATTAAATACTTTTTACAGCTTTAATGATGTAGAAGGTTTTCGGATGAGATTAGGCTTTAGAACAACTCCTATGTTTAGTGAAAAGAACATGTTTGAAAGCTATGGAGCTTATGGTTTTAAAGATAAAGAATTTAAATACCTATTTGCATTAACGCATACTTTTAATAAGAATTTTTTAACTAATCCTCAAAATCGTCTTGTTCTATCTTACCAACATGAAACCCTTTTCCCTGGTCAGGATTTACAATTTCTAAATGACGATAATTTTTTACTTTCCTTTAAACGAGGAACATCAGATCTTATGTTATTTTATGACTCTTATAAAATTGATTATTTAAAAGAACATCACAGTGGATTTTCCTATAATTTAATTTACGAGTATAAAAAAGATAGGCCTATCGGAAGATTAGCTTTTGAATCTAGTGAGATTATTCCTCGTTCTGTTGATGCTGTAAGAACTGATAATGTTAGTCTTAATTTAAGATTTGCTCCAAATGAACAATTTTATCAAGGTAAAAATTTCAGGTTACCCCTATTCAATAAATACCCTATTTTTCAACTTAGACACCGTCAAGGTATTGATGGTTTAACTAGGGGAACTGTTAATTATGGTAGAACTACAGCAAATATATTTAAACGTTTTTACGTTTCTTTATTGGGATATACGGATACTGAACTTGAAGGTGGTAAAGTTTGGGGAAGAGTTCCTTTTTCGTTGTTAAATATGCCTCAAGCCAATCAATCATTTTTCTTACAAGAGCCATCGTTTAATATGATGAATTTTATGGAATTTTTAAGTGATGAGTTTGTGAGTTTAAAGGTTACCCATAACTTTAATGGAGCAATATTTAATAGAATACCTCTTTTTAAGAAACTTAAATGGAGAGAAATAGTATCATTTAAAGCACTTTATGGAAGATTAACTGATGATAACAATCCGGATTTGCATCCTGAATTATTTAAATTTCCAGTAGCTATAGATGGAACTCCTTCTACTTTTGCTTTTGATAACGCTACTCCTTACATAGAAATAAGTGCTGGAATTTCTAATATATTTAAAGTAATTAGAATTGACTTATTGCAACGACTAACCTATCTAGATAATCCTGATGTATCTACCCTATTTGGTGTTAAAGGACTTGGAATAAGAGCTAAAGGTAAAATAGATTTTTAATCTTTTGTAATTATTTTCTCATTAAATTTACAGTTAAAGCAGTATTTTTTTCGCTTAATCCTTTATACAGCGAACAGACATTCCTAGCCCCCTTTGAGCTGTACCTACAATAACTGCTGAAGGTGAGGCCCGAAAGAATAAATGAAAAGAGCGTTCATCGACTGCATTAGGAGTACTCGCCCAATAATAACCAGCATTAACAGCTCCAAATAGACTTCCATCATGTTGACGTATACCGCCTGCAGTTAGTTTTAAAGGTGACGAAAATGCTTTTACTACACCGTTTCCAGCTCCCCAAGAGGATGATTCGGTAATTAGTTCTGACTGAGTAGGTAGACGATATCCATTTGGACAAGGCTTGTTTACTCCACCTACACCTTGCCACAAATTATCATTTTGAGAGCTTCTCCAATTAAAGGGAAGCCCAAAACTAACACTATTAATCCATAGCCCATTAGCAGGAACATCTGTTGGACTTAATGTTGTTGTTGTTGTACTTGTACGATCTTGGTGATCATCAGATAGCCTTCCCCATTGAAATAAATCTCCATAAGCAGATGCATCAGAACTACTTGTCGCTACTTGGCTAGCGCCAAGATTTCGATCAAGCCAACACCTGCCGCCAGCACTATTTACTGTTCCATAAGTAACAGAAGACCCTCTATATATAAAGGTAACAGTAGAAACCCCACAAACAAATGGTGGTGGATTATTTACAGTAATCGAAAAAGTTCTTGATGTTCCATTACCACAGCCATTAATTGGTGTAACGGTAAGTATACCTGAGGTAGCTGTAGTAGAAAAATTAGCGGTTATCGAATTAGTAGTACAACCTGAAACACACGTAAAACCTGTTCCTGAGTAAGACCAAGTATAATTTATCCCTGCTATATTAGCAACCGAATAAACTACTCCATTATCTCCTTGAGTAACTGGAGTAGCACCTATAATTACTGAAGGTTGGGAAGGTATTCCTGTGCAACCTGAAAAACAGTATACATTTTCCCATTGCCCAGTCAATGTGTTTCTAATTTGTAAACAATTATCTGTAATGTTAAATATTAAAAGACTCAATGCTGGAGATGTAATTGTATTTCGTTGAGCAGTTGTCATTCGAGGCAATAAAAATCCTTTATTAAAAAAATCAACATCTAACCCTGCTGAAACGTTAGGTGTCGAACCCGTACTGTTTATTCCTATATTTTGTGATTTTAAATCTAATGTTGAAACACCAAAAAGAATTAATGAAATCATTATTATTAGTACTCTTACTACTTTCATATTTTTTTATTTTTTATAAGTTAACCTTTCCATTCAACTAATAATTTTAGGAGAATATTAAGACACAAAAGTAGCTCCTGATAGACATTACCGCCTAATTAAGGGTGTCTACTATTTGCATACTCATTCATTTTGTGTTTATTATGAGTGAAATACTGTTAACAGTCTCCTCTATAAATCTGAGTTCGATTTAAATCAATCTCCACAGGAGCTAAACAATAAAAGAAATTTATTTATTATTTCGTTAATCAAATTGAATAATAAAATCTTGCAACCTCTCGCCTTTAGGGAGATTCATCTTACCATGAATTCGATAACGATACTGTCTAACAGAATTAGAGGATACTCCTAATACTGAACCTATATCATTGGTATTTAAATTCATCTTTAACAAAGTGCATATTCTTAATTCATGTGGAGTAAGCTCTGAATAAAGTGTTTTTAAGTTTTTAGTAAAACTTTTATGAACACTTTCAAATTGATTTTGAAACGCTTCTAGGTATTTTTCTTTATTTTTATTTATCTTAATTTCTTTTTTTATAT
>JAJCYN010000310.1 GCA_029262915.1 Flavobacteriales bacterium | reverse complement strand
CTTAGATGATGGATATTTGTTTTTTCAAGTTTCACCTGTTGAGGTTAAGATAGAAAATGATTCTATTGATTTTGAAATGAGAATTTATGAGGGAAAGCAAGCAAGAGTTAATAGAGTAACAATAGTTGGTAATGATAAAACAAACGATCACGTAATAAGGAGAGAAATTAGAACACTTCCAGGAGAATTATTTAGTAGATCAGATATTATCAGAACACAAAGAGAATTGATGCAGTTAGGGTATTTTAATCCGGAGACAATGGGGGTAAATCCAAAACCTAATCAAGAAAATGGTACCGTAGATATAGAATATGTTGTAGAAGAAAAACCTTCTGACCAAATTGAACTCTCTGGAGGATGGGGGGGAGGAAGAGTTGTTGGATCTCTCGGAGTATCTTTTAATAATTTCTCAACAAGAAATTTTTTCAAAAAAGGAGCTTGGAGACCTCTCCCCGCAGGAGATGGGCAACGATTGAGTTTGAGAGCTCAGTCAACAGGAGTAGGTTTTCAATCATACAGTATGTCTTTTACAGAGCCGTGGTTAGGTGGAAGAAAACCAAATTCATTAAGTGTTAGTTTAACACACACTAATTTAAACAATACAATTGGAGATGTTACTCAGTCATTCAAATCGTATGGAATGTCATTGGGGTTAGGGAGAAGATTAAAATTTCCTGATGATTTCTTTACCCTCTATAATGAAGCATCCTATCAGTATTACGTAATTAATAATTATACGGTCTTAGATGGGTTTTCTAACGGATTTGCTAACAATTTAAGCTTTAAACACGTTCTCTCAAGAAATTCGGCAGGACCTAGTCCAATCTACCCAACAACAGGAGCAACAACAACACTTACATTGCAACATACATTACCCTACTCTTGGTTTAGAGCATCGGATACCGACTATGACGCGTTAACGATTCAGGAAAAAAACTTATTTGTTGAATATCATAAATGGAAATTTCAAACATCTTGGTTCTCTAAATTAACACATAATAAAAGAGCATTTGTTTTAAATACAAAAGCAGGATTTGGTTATTTAGGAGCTTTTTCAAAAGAATTGGGAACATCTCCTTTCGAAAGATTTTATTTAGGAGGAGATGGATTAACAGGGTTTAATCAATTTGTTGCTAGAGAAGTAATAGCTCTTAGAGGTTATGGTGCAGGTGATTTATCACCAAGTGCTGGAGCATCATTTGTAACAAAATATACTGCAGAATTAAGGTATCCTTTTTCATTAAATCCGAGTGCAACAATTTTTGGCTTAGTATTTGGAGAAGCTGGAAACTCATGGGATTCATTTAATAAAGTAAATCCTTTTGAAGTTTATAAATCTGCTGGTGTAGGAATTAGAATATTTATGCCAATGTTTGGAATGTTAGGGTTAGATTGGGGGTACCGTTTTGATGATATTCCTGGAAGGACAGACCCAAATAGTAATACAGAAATACATTTTAGTATTGGCGGAAACATAGGTGGATGGTAATTTTAATCTATAATTAAGAAGGAAATGTTATGTTTAAACAAATGAAGAATCTAAAAAAAATAGCCATAGTAGTTGTTATACTAATAATTACAACTTCAATGACCTATAGCCAAAATTTTGCTTATGTCGATACAGAATATATATTGGAAAATATTCCTGATTATAAAGATGCACAAGGAGAGTTAGACAAATTATCCATTGAATGGCAAAAACAACTTGAAAGAAGATATTCCGAAATTGATAAGATGTACAAAAATTATCAAGCAGAGCAAATATTGCTTACTGAGGATATGAAAACCAAAAGAGAAGATGAAATAATTAAAAAAGAAAAAGCGGCAAAAGAATATCAAAAAACGAAATTTGGTGTTGATGGAGAACTTTTTCAGAAAAGAAAAGAATTAGTAAAACCTATACAGGATAAAGTTTATAAAGCTATTAGTGAAATAGCTAACTATAAAAAACTAGGTGTAGTCTTTGATAAATCTAGTGCGTTAACTATGCTTTACACCAATCCAAAATATAACCTGAGTGATGATGTATTAAAAAAAATGGGTTATAAACCGGGTGAAACAAAAGAATAATATATATTTGGAAACTATTTAAATTAAAATGAAAATGAAAATACTTAAAATAACATTATTAATGTTTGTAGTTGCTTTATCAACTACAACAATGGCTCAAAAAGGAGTTAAAATTGGACATATAAATTCTAATGATTTATTAACCGCAATGCCAGAAAGAACTGCGGTACAAAAAAATCTAGAAGAATATGCAAATCAATTAAAAGTTACCTTGGATGCAATGAGAAAGGAATACGAAACTAAAGTAGGAGAATTTCAAAGCAAACAAGATGTAATGACTGACATTATAAAAGAAACAAAAATTAAAGAGATTACAGATTTAGAGAAGAGAATTACTGAATTTCAACAAACAGCAGAGGCTGATTTGCAGAAAAAAGAACAAGAACTTTTACAACCAATTATTGATAAGGCAAAAACTGCTATTAATGATGTAGCGAAAGAAGGTAATTATACTTATGTTTTAGATTCAAGCGTGGGTGTCGTACTTTATTCAGTTGAAGGGGATGATATATTAGCTAAAGTAAAAAAGAAATTAGGTATTGAATAAAAAGATTTTATTCTAACTTT
>JAJCYN010000309.1 GCA_029262915.1 Flavobacteriales bacterium | reverse complement strand
AGCATATCCTGGAGATGTATTTTACTTACACTCAAGATTATTAGAAAGAGCTGCGAAAGTAGTGAACGTTGATAGTATCGCTCAAACGATGAATGATTTACCTGAGTCATTAAAAGGTAAAGTAAAAGGCGGAGGATCTTTAACCGCTCTTCCAATTATTGAGACCCAAGCTGGTGATGTATCTGCATACATTCCAACTAACGTAATTTCTATTACTGATGGTCAGATTTTCTTAGATGGTGATTTATTTAACCAAGGTGTTCGTCCAGCAATTAACGTGGGTATTTCTGTATCACGTGTTGGTGGTAACGCTCAAATTAAATCGATGAAAAAAGTTGCTGGTACATTGAAATTGGATCAAGCACAATATAGAGAATTAGAAGCTTTTGCTAAGTTTGGTTCTGATTTGGATGCTGCTACTATGGCAGTAATTGAAAAAGGAAAACGTAATGTTGAAATCTTGAAACAAGGACAAAACTCTCCATTACCAGTTGAGCATCAAGTAGCAATTATCTATTTAGGAACTAAAGGATTAATTAATGCTGTTCCGGTTAATAAGATAAAAGAATTTGAAACTGAATTCTTAGCATATATGGTAAACAAACATCAAGATGTATTAGATGCTTTAAGAGAAGGAAAATTAGATGACAACATTACTTCTACTATAGAGAATGCTGCATCAGAATTAACTGCTAAATATTCATAACACAGTTATAAAGTTTAAAGTCAAAAGCTTAAAGTTGTAAATCGACTTTAGACTTTTACCTTTTGAACTTTTAAACTCAATTTAAGATGGCTAATTTAAAAGAAATACGTAACAGAATAACATCCATTTCATCTACGATGCAAATTACATCAGCAATGAAAATGGTTTCTGCTGCTAAATTGCGTAAAGCTCAGGATGCTGTTACTCAAATGAGGCCTTATGCCAATAAATTACAAGAAATTCTTTCTAACCTCAGTGCGAGTTTAGATAGTAATGAAGGTATTTATTCTGCAGAACGTGAAGTAAAGAATGTGTTATTGGTAAGCATTACTTCTAACAGAGGTCTTTGTGGAGGGTTTAACAACAATGTAATTAAAACAGTTAAGCGATTAGCTGCTTCAGATTACAAAAGTTGTAATGTAACGGTTCTTTCTATTGGCAAAAAAAGTAATGATGCTTTTAAAAGTACTGAATTAGGAATAAAAGGAACATTATTACCAAGAGACACGGAAACAATTTGGGATGATTTAACTTTTGAAAATTCATCAGAAATTGCTCAAAAATTAATGAACCAATTTACAGAAGGTCATCAGGATAAAATTGTAATCGTTTACAATCAATTTAAGAATGCTGCCGTTCAATTGGTACAAGAAGAACAATTTTTACCTGTACTTCCACCAGAAATTAAAGACGGTGAATCAGGTAGCTCAGCCGATTATATTTTCGAACCAAACAAAGAATTTATCATAGAAGAAATGATTCCAAAATCATTGAAAACTCAATTGTATAAAGCTTTATTGGATTCTAATGCATCCGAACATGGAGCAAGAATGACGGCTATGCACAAAGCAACCGATAATGCTCAAGAATTGCAAGATGACCTTAAATTGGTTTACAACAAAGCAAGACAAGCCGCCATTACGAATGAAATATTGGAAATTGTTGCAGGAGCAGAAGCTTTAGGTTAAGCAATGAAATAAACTCATCCAAAGGCCTTCCTCCTTTAGGAAGGCTTTTTTGTTTCTATTACAATAACTATTATTTCGTAAATTCACAGCAATAATCTATTGATGAAACAAATATTGCAGCACTCATTTTTACATTTAGGGATAGGAATAGTTGCTTTCCTACTTCTCTACTTTAGCACAAATTTTCTTGATGACACAACACTAGATTACAAATCGTTTAATCGCTCGCTGAACGAAAAGGAAACAATAGCTGAACAAAAATTGGATGAATTAATTGCCAACGAAACGCTAGATAATTTTTCAGTCACTAATAAGTATGCTCAATTTAATAAAGAAAAAGGGCTTTCTTTTTATATTTTAGAAAACAACAAATTGACCTATTGGACAAACCGTAGCACCTATTTTTCATCTAATTTAAACGAATTTACGGCTACAAATGGGCTTGTCAAACTTAAAAATGGTTGGTATCAATACCTCATTAAAAAAAGTAATCAAAAAACATACTTGGCTCTAATTCTTATCAAACACAACTATACCATTAAAAACAAATACCTTAAAAACAGTTTTCACCATAGTTTTGGTATTGATGAAGACATAGTTATAAGTTCCAAAAACAACAAAAAGGGAAAAGCCATTCAATCAAAAAATGGTAACTTCTTATTTATGATTAGGCAAGTAGAAGAAAACGACTCTTCCAAAACCAAAGAAAATAACTGGTTACTTTTATTGCTGTTCTTTCTAGGCTATTTCTCTATCATATCATTTGTTAGCAAGCAAACGCGAAAAATAATTGTACTTAGAAATTTTTCACCAATAATCGTTATTGCTTTTATAACACTTAGCAGATTATTTTTCCTTTACATACATCCTTTTACTGCTCTTTTTGAGCAAGAATTATTTAGTCCAATTGTTTATGCACAATCAGCATTACTCCCTTCTTTAGGTGACTTAATTATAAGCACTGTTCTTTTTGCCTTGATCATTTATTACCTATCACGAGCAATACAAAAAGTCCGTCCTGATAACAAACCAATTGTCTTTGTAATTATAATTGCTTGTGCTTTGTTTCCTTTAGTTCTTGCCATCTTATTAGAAGGGTTAATTAGCAATTCCAAAATTAATTTCGACATTAATTACTTACTTGATTTAAGTCCCTACAGTTTTGCTGGAATAGGAGTAATTACCTTGTTATTTATAACTTTGATTTTGTTTATCAAAATCTCTATCGATCAC
>JAJCYN010000308.1 GCA_029262915.1 Flavobacteriales bacterium | reverse complement strand
TAATGGAGTTTCTTCCTTTTTTGACAATTATGATGCTGGTAACTCAGAATTTCCAAAGATTAAAAATTGGTTGTTTCATTCTTTAATAAATGGGGTTTTTAAAAGTAAAGGAGCTGGATGGATACCTTATAAAACAGGTGTTCGAAAATTGCTAGAAGAAATTAAGAACCATAAGGACAAAAAATTTCCAGTTGATGCTTTATTTCAAGTTTACAGGAATCACCCTGTTATATTTACCACAAAATATGATACAGATAATTTAGACCAGCTAGATAGTTCATTTGTTTATTATTTAATGTACGACCAAGCAAAAACCATAAGGGCAAATGATATTGACCATATTATGCCAAAATCTATTTTAGAAAAACATAAGTACGACTGGACAATTATTAATAGTATTAAAAACTATCAATTAATTGATTATGGGACAAATCGAGGAGAAAAGAATGGTAAATCTTTTTCAGTTTGGATTAATAATCAATCATTTGTTTCCGATAAACGAGCATTTGTTAAACTTCATCTAATCCCGACAAATGAAGCAATATGGGCGGAGGATAAATTTGAGGATTTTATAGCTGAACGAGCAAAATTAATACTGAATAAGCTGAAAAAATACACAACATAAAAAGCACGAAAATCTAACAATGTATAAAAATCACATCTTTTCATCGGCTTCCCAACCGTTCCAGACATAACCTCTCGGAGATACCTTCCTTTAAAATATCTTTTTAATACTTTTCTAAGCCCATTAATTACTTTAGCTTTAAAAGAACCTATGAAAACACAAACAGATAAACCCAACCAAACTATAGCTTTAGAATTTGCATTACTAATAGAAAAATTAATCAATCAGCTTGATAAGTTGAATCAAATAGATGAAATGAAAATTAGCCTAGAAAATCGTTTAGAAAAAATTGAAGAGACAGTCTCTGCTAAAAGTGTAGATGATTATTTGGAGCAGTTTATTCCATTAGAAAGAGCAATAAAATTACTTGGCATTAGTAAAAGGCAATTTTATACTTTAAGAAAAAGAGGCGATATTGACTTTATTAAGGTTGGAAAGAAAGTATTTATAACTAGGAAGATTATTAATGATTTTATGGATAGACATACGGTAAAATCAAGATGATAAATTTTAAAATACCTCTCTTTAGTCAGACGATATACTTCCCTCAATCTTATAGATAATTAGGGCTACTAATACAGCGGAGAAAAACTTAAACTTAACGGAAAGCCTCCGAAATACCTTTTTGTTTTCCCGTAAACAGGAACTTATGCAAAAATCATTACTTTTAGCTAAGCCTAAGACAACAAAGCATATTTCATAAGCATGCGTTGTGCAACATATAAATTGATTAGATCATCACACATTGGAAACTCAAAGTAAAAAAGAGATATTACGAATAAGACTTCAAAATTTACTGTTTAATATCAGGCATTTGCCTTGGGTGCATATTCTTGTAACCTTTATCTCTCTCCTAGTAGCTTGTGCAATATTTTATGTGTTTGCCGCTACTTGTTTCAAGACGGTTGATTCAAAATCAATCTTAACCAACCTACTGACAGTAAACGCTGTTTTTTCTGCAATTCTCATAACATATTTATTCTCAAGAATAACTTGGTCAAAGGAGAGAAAACTTGAAACTTTGAAAGAATCAATAAGTCTTTCTCAAAAGTTAACAGACTTCAGAAGGATATTAAACAAATTAACCTATTACTATAAGGTTTGGGCTGATGATAACGCAGCTAAATCACTAATTGACCATGGGAAGTTTAAACATATCGACTTCTATGATTATAAGCTTTCTATGATAAGTGATTATGAACCTAAAAATAAAAAACTCATTAGAGAACTTTATGATCACCAAAATTTCAAAGAAGGAGAATCTACACTCTATTTGGCAATGGTATCTTTGGTAAGAAATAGAAATAACCCTAGATACGAATACCAAGAAGAACTATATAAAGATTTTGAACATAATGGTCTTTACAACATTAAAGCAGTTGAGAAATGGCTTAATTGCGAAATTTTTGGAAGTATTTGGTATTGGTTGGACCAGAATAATAATTACATCAGCTATCACGCCTTGAACAATGATAAGGAGTATATCTTATCTGCAGCCAGTCGAATCAACAAAAAATATGAAGGCCATGATCTGAATAATGACTTACTAAAGGAATTGTCAGACGACTTTAATTCACATTACCTAAAGGAATTGCATATACGTCTTAAAGAGTTAACAAAAGGGGTGACAGATTTAAATTTGCTAATTATCACCTTGATAACGGTTAGTTTAGTTTTTGGTGTTCTACTACCATTTATTTTATTATTTATTCCTTCAAAAACAATTTGGCATGAACCAATAGTAGCTGTTTTAGCTTCTATAAATTCAGGACTGATCACATATTTTATTTTACGTTTTCCAACCTTGATTAATAAAGAATTGAAATGGACGTAAAAAATACGTTGCACTACAAAGCCTACAAGAAATATCACCCTGCGGGACGCTACTGCTTATAGCTAAACCGATAGCTGTGAATACCTAGAAAATGAGTAAAGAGAAAATATGGCTCTTCAAGTTAGGATATTTTAAATAGAACAAAAATTCAAATAATAGACATCTCTTATTTAGTCGGAAGTACCCC
>JAJCYN010000307.1 GCA_029262915.1 Flavobacteriales bacterium | reverse complement strand
GTCGTAAGACAATATGTATCCATTGCCACGACCTTTTGTATGAAATTTTAAGGCTTCTTCTCTTAGGTTATACATTGGAATGGCTTCAACATTAAGTCCTTGTTTAGAGACAAATAGATTGGCGTTTTCACCATTCTTCATCGTAATCGCTTTTTTAGACATTGTTTCAGGTAACTTTTCGACAACTGCTTTTGGAGCTATTATGGTAACATGCTTTAAATCGAAAGTGGCTAATGTTTCTAAACTCAAATGATCTCCATGGATATCGGTGATTAAAATAATATTAGGTACCTTTTTTTCATTGTAAGCGTCTTTTCCTCCTGTAGGATCAACATATATTACAAGATTCCCCCATTCTAATATGGCTGAGGCATGTGAAATAGGAATAATTTTAATCGGCCATTCTATAACAACCTTGTTGATTAGCTGTTTTTTTATTAAATCCTTTGATTTAAAACCAACCATTGCAGCTAGGATAGAAACCACCACCAACCATTTAATTTTTCTCATAGACTTTGTTTATGATAAAGATAGGTAATCTCGACCCATCCATAAATGTCTTCTGGAAGACATTTAATAGATTTCATATATTTTACTATTGCGTTCTCTAATTAACGAAAAAACATCAAATGAAGACTCAATTTAAATTCAAAACTCTTTTTATAGTTGTTATAGCTGGATCTGTTGTATTATATAGCTGTAGTGAGCCTGCAGAAAATATTAGCAATGATGATTATCAAGCAGAAGAAGTAACAGAAGTAATTGAACCTATCGTTTATGATACCAATTCTCCTGAGAGTATGTTGAATGCTGTTGCTGCTGCTTGTGGTGGAATGGATCAGTTAAAAGCGTTAAACGATATTTCATTCGATTATCATTACCTTAAACCTGATGGAAAAAAAGATATTTCGGTTGAAAAATACATTTTTGATAACGAAGTTTCGTGGGCTAATTACAGTGTACATGAAGAGAATGTGTCACCTGATTTAGAAGGTAACATTGTTCAGTATTTTGACGGTGAAAAAGCCTTTGCTTACAACAATGGTGAAGCACTAAGTGATCCTAAAGTAGTTGGAACGAGCCAGTTTTTACGCCAAGCAAATTACATGTGGTTTACTATGATGTTTAAGTTAACTGACCCAGGAACAATACACAAATACATGGGACAAGAAGATGTTGACGGTACAGTTTATGATTTAGTCAATGTGTCTTATGATCCTGCAGTTACTGGAAAAGAGCAAAATGATATTTTTATTCTATACATTAACCCTGAAACACATATGGTAGAAAGCTTTAAATTTTCTTTACCGGCATTCGGCATTGAAGCTCCAATTTTACTGGCAAAGTTAACTTATGAAGAAATAGAAGGACTACAAATTGTTACTCGTAGAGAAATGATGGCTCCTTCTCCAGATGGGAATGGAATGGTTCCTATGGTTGAACAATTATTAAAGAACATTAAATTTAATAATGGGTTTACTGCTGAAGTATTAAGCAAAGAAATATAATTAAGTTCTTTCTCCAAGTGTAACTTGGTCTCCTTCACTTACAATTCCTTCACTTAGGATTTTACAGGTAATACCACCTCTCCAATTTGGAGTTAATGCCTTGGTAAGGCCCTCCTTTTGTTCGTCCATCCTACTGCATGGTTTAAGTTCTCCTGTTATTTCTAATACAAATTCTCCGATTTTCAACAGGTCTCCCTTGGTGTTCTCAAGATCAATTTCACCAACAAGAATATTAGATCTTCTAGTTGTCCAGTGAAGCTTTCTTCCCAGTTCAGCACAGGCATCCTCCCAACCTTCTTGGGTCATAATAGTAACCTGTCTATCCCCTTTAATTAATCCTCTAGAGTCGTCCCCTACTCCTTTTTCAAACGTAATTTTTGCAGAAGCATAAACCACCATAGGCGCTCTTTTTTCAATACGAGTTGCTATTCCTATTACTTTTCCCATAGTACAAAACTAATGATATGCTTTTTAACTAAGACAAAGAAGTGGTTTACTTATTAAAACTACTCGTTTACTCATTTCATCTTGCGTTAACTATTACACTCCTTTAGTTTAGTAGAAAATTATAATTGAAATATGGAAATAATTATTTTTTTCATCTATAAAATATGTTAACTCAACTAAAAGTAAAATTATGAACTCACTCCAAAACCTTAAGGCAATAATTATCAGCAACTTATCGTTGGTTAGGTATTCAAGGCCATCTTTAACTTTAAAACGTAGCACTATGAAAACCTATCTTTTACTAAGTACATTTATTATTTGTACTATGTTTAGTGGCAATGCACAAAACGCGACTAAATCAACAATTTCATTTAATCCTTATAAAGGATTAAATTCTTCTGATGAGCTTATTCTTGATAGTGTTTATCATAATATGAGTGATTTGAATTATCATTATTTTAATTTGATAAGTCAGCAAGAAATAAAACTTTACCAACAACCTAAGTTATTAAAACTGATTAAAGCTAGAGCAACTAAGGTAATGGACTACTATAAAGCCAACCAGCAAGTTGAGTCACAAAACCTATTTATTAAATATGGAGGAAGTTATCCTACATTATGGTTGCATAAACCAGTTTCTAGACTTACAGCCAGCGGTAATATAATATTAGAAGACGAAGATCGTCAATGTTATAGTTTTAATACGTCAGCAATGAATCCAATCGTTTCTGCAAGTGGTAACGTGTTCTATTTTACACCAAATTCATTTGTTACAATGGAAGGAGTTACTGTTACGAATCAAAATATTGATATATGCCTTTGGGAGTTTGTAGATAAAAAATCATTGGTTTATGCTGGGTTGACAACCGATGCAAATGGAAAAATGTTAGAAACTGCTGGTTCTTTCTATATTGAAGCCAAATTAAATGGAGAAGAATTAAGATTAAGTAGTGGTGAGACGTATACGGTCGAGATGCAATCTCCAAAATCTTTCCCAGATATGTTTACCTATTACGGAGGTAAAAAGGAGGGATTGATAGATTG
>JAJCYN010000306.1 GCA_029262915.1 Flavobacteriales bacterium | reverse complement strand
CTGTATTCCATAAATAAGAAGCTTCCAAAACCTGAGAAGAAGCATCTATAATGGCTTCGTCTCCTACGCAAAAATCAGCAGAAGTTAAATTAACAAATACCGAATCGGCAAAATAGACATCAAACGATGAGTCTTTGGCACATTGATTGTCAGTAAAAGTTAAGGTATAGGTGCCATTTACATCAACCGTTATAAAAGGATTTTCTACTGCATTGTTCGGAGCAAATGTTGCTGCTCCAGGCCCTGATGCAGTCCAAGTTCCCCCATTAAAGGATGTAGTGCCAGCAATTTGAAATTGACCTGCACAAGCATTAGTATCTACTGGAACAGTTGGGGTAGGAAGAAAAAAGACATTAACTGTAGTATCGTAAACACATCCAAAATTATCTGTTACTTCAAATGTGTAACCAAAAGTTCCAGGAGAAGTTGATGTAACAACGATAAAAGTATCTGTTGGATTTCCGGGTAATATTGTGGCAGCTGTTAACCATTGACTAGAAACGATGCTTGGAACATAAGTTTCGTTGTTAGGGTTTATGCTAGGGTCGAATAAAATTCCCCATTCAAAAATATAACCATCATCCGCAAGGATGTTATCTCTTACTGTAATTGTCCAGTTTCCATTAATTGGACAACCAATAAAACTTGCAAAAGATTGTTCAGGAAGGTAAATACCACTGGGGTTCATGGATGATCCTGAAGATAAGGTTGCAGGGATGAAATTATTTCCTGCAAACTCTGTTGGAAAATCTCCCCATGTTGCATTTGTGGTTGACCATTTATATTCCCATCCAATTCCAGGGATGGTTGATGGATCATCACGAGGATCGCCTAAAAATGTTCCTCCGCCACCGAATCCACCAGGAATAGCACCAGAAGTATTACTATTAAAAATAGTAACTTGTGTACCATTAGGGCATTCTAGCCACATTTCTAAATCGCCTAAATATGAATGTTCCATTGTTATATTAAGTTGTTGTATGTCGCTTGCCGTAGTAATGGTTTGTGCAGGTAAGAAACCACTAATGTTGACAGAACTATTATAATTAGCTCCATTACCATCTGGCAACCAGGTTAGACCAGCAAAAGTTCCTCCCAAATCAAAATTAGCACTTGTGGTAGATACCCCTGCTGTATCGGTATTGGTAACACCACCAATAATTACCGTAGTATCTCCAACACAAATAGAATCTCTATTATTAATTACACCCGCAAAACTAGGAACAGTAGAAACCCTAACTTTTGAAAATATAGTTTGTGATTGAGGAAATGTGTCTGTGATTTTTAAATAAACAACATAACCACTTCGTGCTGGTGGTTTAAACCAAACACTGTCACCAGTTGCTTGGCTTCCGTCACTAAAATCCCACTCATAAGTTACATTGGAATTATTTTGAGAATAACCAATACCAGTAACATCGGATGAATATGGATAATTTCCTGAAGCAACAAATAAAATAGAATCTCCAAAACAAATATTAGAATAACCAGTATCTGTAGGGTTAATTATATCCAGTCCACTTCCCATTAAAAAACCTTGCATGTGAGCTTCAAATGGTTGTGGTGGAGCTACGCATGTTACATTTGCTTCCCACCCAGTGGTTTCGACAGCTCCATCAGAAATAAACTGAATAGTTAAGCAACCACTCGGGTTGTTAATGAATCCAGCAGCATGAGTAAAACCAAAAGGATCAGTAGCAAAATTATGTTTTCCTAATAAAGGAGCAGAAGTGTTTATACCATCATAAACAAATACGGTATCACTAGCATCAACATCAAAAGTAAAAGGAGGATTAACACCAACAGTTAAAAGAAGTTTAGTAGATCCTCCAGTATAATCTGGACAGATTACAATAGTCTCATTTTCATTACTGCCGTAATTTGCAGAATTATTTCCTGAATCAAAAAAATTAATCGTCAATAAGGGATTTGCAGCACAATTTAATGGACTTAGTGTGTCTAAATCAGGATCAGTAATCAATATTTGAGAAAAAGATATTGATGAATAAATAAAAACAGACAGGAGTATAACTATTTTTTTCATAAGGTATTTACTTTAGTTCTCTTAAGATGTGTGTTTTAGATTTAACAATTAACAGTTTTTTTGTTCCTTTAATAATAAAATATTGACTTTTATCTTCCAGAATATCGATCTTTAAATCAAAGAAATTTGAAACAGGAATGGTCTTAATTATAATTTCTTTGTAGAGGGTAGGGTTTGCTTTTACTTTTTCTTCGGGTAAGTCACCAATAATAAAAGCATTATCGATACAATAGGTTAAAAACTTTAATTCTTTAGGGTTTTGTTCTTTTAGAGTGTTTAATTCTTCAATACTATATTTTACCTGTAATCGGGCATCAATTTTATTAGGTTGAGCTATTACAGGAAATGTGCTAGCAACAAATGTGAAAATGATTAGCATTCTTTTCATAACATTCTTTTAACAATAGACGGGTTGTTTTTATAACAAGTTGCACGAAGTTAATAAAACTCCGATAATTTAACAAACGTTACTACAATTGTTAATTTTCAACAATCCAATAATTTTTTTAGTTTTCCCTAAGAATAAGTTTGATCTTCCATTTGTAAAAACAAATAGTAACTTTGGCAGCAAAATTGTTTCTTACAAAAACGTGAAAAAAATACTTGCCATATTATTCAGCTTATTGCTATTAAATAATCTTTCTGGGCAGGTTATTTTCAATACTTCTTACCATAATTTAGGTGAAATAAACAAGGAAGATAAAAAGTATTTTGACTTTACGTTAACTAATGCAGGCAGGGAAATAGCCTATTTATTAAGAGTTGAAGAACCTTATGGGATTGATGTGAAATTTTCTAAAAAGGAAAT
Source organism: Flavobacteriales bacterium (assembly GCA_029262915.1). Taxonomy (GTDB): domain Bacteria; phylum Bacteroidota; class Bacteroidia; order Flavobacteriales_E; family Vicingaceae. The sequence goes on along the minus strand of JAJCYN010000306.1, from coordinate 960 downwards.
TTTACCTGATAGCACTATAATTGTTAGAATAAAATATACCCCAAAAAAGAAAGGTAAATTTAAAAAAGATGTTCCGGTGTGGGTTAGTGTAAATAACGAACCTATTACACTCACGCTTGAAGGAGAAGCAAAGACTTTTGACATTAATGAATCATTACAATGTCCTGATTTTGCGACCAAGAAACAACCAAAAGATTTAAAATCAGATTTAAAAATAAAAGTGATTGATGTTAACACAAAAGAACCAATAAAAAATGCAACAGTAGAAATTATATGGGATGGATTAAATTATAAGCAGTTAAATACCAATAAAAATGGAGAGGTAATTCAAAACTTAAAATGGGACATCTATTATTTTGTTGTTAATGCGGAAGGTTATGGAACAAAAGAGCAGGATTTCTATGTGAATCAAAAGAATAATTATTTAGAATTTCAATTGGGAGAACCAACAGAGGAAGAACTAATTGCCGCTAAAGAAGATACTATTGTTGAAGAGGTTGTAATCATTGAACCTGAAGATACCATTTCAACAAAAGAATTACCGGTTAATCTATTTGCACCAAATAATGTGGTGTTTTTAATTGATGTGTCTGTTTCCATGAAACAAGAAGGAAGATTAGATTTATTAAAGGCTTCAATGATTGAGCTATTAAATGGCTTACGCCCTATCGATAAATTAGCAATTGTAACTTATGCAACATCAACGGAAGTAGTATTAAAATCAGATTATGTGACTGATAAAGCCCAAATAACTCAATTAATAAAAGATTTAACTGCTGGCGGATATACTGCAGGAGGGAAAGGAATAAAAAAAGCGTTTCAAGTAGCTAGAGCCAATAAAATTGAAGCAGGGAATAATCAGGTTATTATTGCTACTGATGGTGGCTTTATCTTAAATAGGAATGACATTTTAGACAACGTAGCACTGAATCTTGAAAAGGGAATAACTATTTCTGTGGT
>JAJCYN010000305.1 GCA_029262915.1 Flavobacteriales bacterium | reverse complement strand
ATGTTGGTTAAATCATTAAGAAATGAAACAATTTTACAACACCGCTACATTGATGAAACTATAGAAGGAGGAGAGTTAATTATTAAAAAAACAATATTAGATTATGGCAATTCTAATGCTTTAAAAGTTTTATTAATTGGTGTTTTTAAAGGTGAAAAGAAAATGTTTGAAAGTCGAGAACTCATTTTAATAAATGAAAAGTTATGAAATTTAAAGCCTTTTCATTTTTAGAAATTATGGTTGCTATTGTTATATCAGGTATTGTAATCAGTACAGCCTATTCAGTATTTGTATTTGTTCATAAACAGTTTTTCATCTTCACTTCAGCTAAGGCAGAAATAAGGGATTATTTTGAGTTGTCTAGTGTATTAAATCGTGAATTTGAACTTGCTAAAAAAGTAGTAAAAAAAGGAAATCAAGAAATAGAAATACAACTGATTGATAAGCATATTAATTACTCGTTTTTTAATGATCATATTTTACGAACAATAAATTTCCAAACAGATACTTTTTATTTTACTGTTTCTGATATTGAAATGAATACTGTAAACGAACTTAAAGAAGAGCTACTAGTAGATTACTTAAAATTAACATTGGATGATAATAAAGGGAACAAGTTCCTGACACTGCATAAAAATTACGGAGCTATTTTAATGATAGAGTAACTATGGGGATTAAAATAGAGAACATCAATCAATCACAATCATCTACTCATAAAAATGATAACTCTGATAAAAAGAGTATAATGACTTTTTTAAATCAGGATTTAAGTTTTAATAGAAATTTTCCAGACAAAAAAAAGGAACAATTTTATGCAGAAATTAGTTTGTTGCTTTCAGCAGGAACAGACATAAAAACAGCATTAGAATTAATAGTTGACGAAACGGAAAAAGAGAAAGACAGGAAATTATTGCAAGACATTAAAGATGATATCATAAGCGGATTAAGTTTTTCAGATGCACTGCAAAAAACAGGAAAATTTACAGAATACGAATATTATTCGCTAAAAGTAGGAGAGGAGACCTCTCGTGTGGATGTTGTTTTAACTGATTTAGCTACTTTTTTTAAACGAAAAGTAGAACAAAAAAGGAAAATTTCAGGTGCATTATCTTATCCTATTGTTTTGCTTCTTTCAGCTTTTGGTATGGTAATTTTTCTACTTAAATTTTTAGTACCGATGTTCGAAGATATTTTTAAGAGCTTTAATAAAGAATTGCCAGGGATAACCCAGTTTGTAATTAATACTTCAGATACAGTAAGCGATTACTTTTTAATTATTCTATTTCTAATCGGTAGTATTTTTATTTTTATGCATGTTAATCGAAAAAAAGAATGGTTTAGAAGAGTTTCGGCTATGATTATATTAAAAACCCCTTTAATTGGTGATATGGCACAAAAAATATATTTAACACGATTTTGTCATTCCATGAACTTATTGATTAGTGCTAGGAATCCACTATTAAACTCCATTCAATTGGTAAAAAAAATGATTGATTATTATCCCATTCAAAGTGCTTTAACAGTAGTAGAAAATGATATTATGCATGGAAAATTACTTAATGAAAGTATGAAAGAGTTTTCTATTTTTCCACGAAAAATGACATCCCTAATTAAAGTAGCTGAAGAGGTAAACAAGTTAGATGCAATATTTCAGAATTTAGATGAGCAGTATTCAAGAGAGTTAGAACATAAATCTGAGGTTTTCGGAAAACTTTTAGAACCTTTTATTATACTTTTTATAAGTGTAGTGGTAGGTTTTATTGTAATAGCAATGTATGTCCCTATGATAGAAATAAATACAGGATTATTTTAAGTAAATTATTGAGGAAGAATAGCAGATAGAAATTCTGACTTTCTCCTTCGAGCGACATCTAAAAGGTCTTTATTTTGCATAAGAATTTGACCATTTTTTTTGTTATAAGAATGAATATGTTTTGTATTTATTAAGAGACTTTTGCTGATTCTATAGAATGAATAACAGGAAAGATAATCCTCAAATGCATTTATCGATTTTGTTGAAGTAACTTTGTTATTATTTAATGATATTATTTCTGTATAAGCCAGGTTCGCACTGCAATATATGATCTCATCAATAGGGATAAAATCTATCTTAATAGCACCTTTTATGGCTATGGTCTTTGAGATGTTGGATTTTACAAGTTCCTGTAGATGAGACTCTAATGAGATTTGGTGTTCCATCAATGAACTTAGTACATCATTAGTATTGACTATGATTTCTTCTAATTTCTCTATCCTATCATTAAACAATCTAATCTCTTTTTCCATAACAAAAAATACGTAGACTACGGTATTGTTAAATTAAGGTATTTCTATGTATTGCATATACCTAAAAACACCTAATTTATATTACGTGTAAACACGTAGTCATTTTGTAGTTCAACTCAACAAAATGGGGTAATTTGATGTTAAGAAGAAAGTTATTATCTTGTTTTAAATGTAAGCTACTAAAAAATAGAAAGAACTATTCAAAACTTACAATTATTTTTTTATACGGTAGGTTTGAGTCATTATTCGGTATAAATTTATAAGAACTTGATGAATTTTTATTTGACCGTTTTATGTTTTTCTAGCTCTCTTGTACATTTCTTCTACCGTTTATTAGAATTCAATAATATCTATAATTATTTAAGCGTTATCTTAGCTAAAATGTTAAAAATGTTAAAAGCTTTAAGGATTTAGTCTTATGAATAGTTTACAAAAAGATAGAATTAAAATGCTATTAATTCCGGCACTTTTGTGTACTGGTATTATTGCTTTTGCTCAAAACTCAGAAAAAGAAGTAATGAAGCCTATTCACCTTCTTTTTGAAGGAATGTTAAAGGCTGACACTAATATAGTTAAACAAGTTTTTGTTGAAAATGTGAAAATGGTTACAGGATTTAAATCTAGAGATGGTGAGGAAGTAGTAAGCATCCAAAATTTAGATGATATGATTTATGCCATAGCAAAAAAAGAAGCTGGTTCTCCTAACTGGATTGAAAAATTGTTTAATACCGAAATTAAAATTGATGACAATATTGCTCAAGTATGGACAGAATATTCCTTCTTTGTTGGAGATAAATTCAGCCACTGTGGGGTAGATGCTTTTCAATTAGTGAAAATTGATAACAAGTGGAAAATCATTCACATTATGGATACTCGAAGAAAAGAGGGATGTAAAGATTTCTTACCTAAAGATTAAACCTTATCTGCATAATAAGCTAATAAACCCTAACTTTAACAATATGAAAACTTTGCTGCTTTTTCTTTTCGCTTCATGTCTTTCTATTATGTGTTTTGCTCAACAAACAATAAATGGAACCATTACACACAATAGTTTACAGCGATCTTATATTTTGTATGTGCCAGCTTCCTATTCTGCAGGAACCCTAACGCCATTAGTACTTAATTTTCATGGTTATACAAGTAATGCTAATGATCAGATGATTTATGGTGATTTTAGAGCAATAGCAGATACTGCAGGATTTTTATTAGTTCATCCAATGGGAACAATAGATGGTTCAGGAAATACCTATTGGAATTCAAATTGGGGAGGAAGCGTAGATGATATTGGTTTCATTGAAGCTTTAATTGATTCACTTGCTTTGTCTTACAATATAAACATGGGTAGAGTTTATAGTACTGGGATGTCTAATGGAGGTTTTATGAGCTATACTTTGGCTTGTGACCTAAGCAATCGTATCGCAGCAATAGCATCAGTTACAGGAACGATGAACTTAAACCAGCCACTTACTTGCAATTCGCTTCATCCGACACCTGTAATGGAAATACACGGAACATTAGATCCAACGGTACCTTACAATGGAGTGGCTGGATCTATGGAACCAATTGTCAATGTACTTAGCTATTGGGTAAATTTTAATCAATGTGATACTGGTGCAATTGTAACCAATGTTTCTGATATTAATGTATTTGATGGAAGTACAGCAGAACATTATCTCTATCAAAATGGGAACAGTGGAGTAGAAGTTGAACATTATAAAATAATTAATGGAGCACATACATGGCCAGGAGCTCCTTTTGTGCTTGGAACTACTAATTATGATATTAATGCTTCACTTAAAATATGGGAGTTTTTTGCTAAGTATGACATTAATGGTAAAATAACAGGAGTTAATCAGTTAAATGAAAAGAAGGTAGAAGTGATATTCTATCCTAACCCAACCAATTCTATTATTAACATTAAATTTAATGAACCAATCGATTTCAGTAATACAGTATTCCGATTGTTTGACTTGACTGGTAGAGAAGTATTAAGTAGAAAAGTAGGTTCATCATCAACTCAAATAGATGTTTCAAAATATCCTAAAGGAGGAACATACACCTATCAGTTAATAAATTCATCTCAAACCTATACTGGTAAACTGGTTATTCAGTAGAAAAGGATTTAAACCTTATCCGTATAATAGGCATGTTCAATTAGAACATCCATTTCTACTATTTCTAGTGTTTTTTCGTTAGTAGCTTCAAGAATTACTTTCGGAGCAGCATTGTTTTCATAGGCTTCTTTAAAACGGATAGCACATAAACACCATTTGTCGCCAGGCTTTATACCTGGGAACGACCATTCTGGAACTGGAGTAGATAAATCGTTTCCGGCAGCTTTAGAAAATGCTAAAAATTCTTCAGTAGCCACAATACAAACAGTATGAACCCCTTGGTCGGTTTTATCTGTGTTACAACAACCGTCTCTAAAATAACCCGTTAAAGGTTCATGGCTACAAGCAATTAATGGTTGCCCAAATATGTTATTGTTTTCCATACATTTAAATTCTTACAGCAATAATATTCACTCAGTTTTGCTTAGCGTGAGCTTTACATCATATTCTAACGCCTATAACGCAAACATCATCAATCTGTTCCATACTCCCTCTCCAATCTTCAAAAGCATTCATAAGGATGTTATGTTGGTCATCCATTGGCTTTTCATGAATGGATAATAGCAATTCTCTAAAAGGTTTATACATAAACTTCTTTCCTTTAGGGCCACCAAATTGATCGGCATAACCATCAGAAAAAGTATAAATAACATCTCCTTTTTCTAAATCCATTACATGTTTTGTGAAAGGTTTTGAATCATCATATTTTCCAATAGGTTGTTTATCAGGTTTAATTTGAGTTAATTCTCCATTTCTAATAAAATAAAGACCATTATTTGCTCCAGCAAAACTTAGTTTATTAGATTCAGTGTTAATTGTACATAAGGCAATATCCATTCCATCTCGCACATCCTCATCACTCTTTTCGAAAGTTTCTAATACAATTTCCCGTGTTTTATTTAAAATTTCATCTGGTTCTACGAGCATAAACTCTCTTACGGCTCTGTTCATTGCATTATGACAAACCACACTTACCATAGCTCCAGGTACTCCATGTCCGGTACAGTCGGCAGCAGCAAAAACAATTAGATTATTAATGCCTTCCATCCAATAAAAATCTCCGGCAATAATGTCTTTTGGCTGGTATAGAATAAAACTATCTGGCATATATCCTCTAACTAGTTTTAAAGGAGGAAGAATTGCATCCTGTATTCTTTTAGCGTAATTAATACTGTCAGTGATCTCTCGGTGTTGTTCTTCTAACACCTCATGTTGTTCTTCAATCTCTTCTTTTTGTTTTAGAATTAAAATATTGGCTTTATTTTTTAAACGATAACTTCTATACGCTAAAATGCCTAAAAAAGAAACAATAAGTAGAAAGACAACAGATAGCCAAATAATAGATTTTTGTGCTTCAATTTTATCAGCTTTTGTAATAATTTCATTGCCTTGATCATCAATGGTTTTACCCTGTTTTTCCACCAAGATTTCCTTTTGTTTAAGTGCTTTTTCAATGGTGGCATATTCCTCTTGTATAGCCAACAAATTTTCTTTTTCTTTTTCTAGTTGTTCTTGTTGTGAAGCGAGTTCCTGTTGTTTAATAACAACATTTGAGTTGAGGGAAGATAAATTTTCTTGTTGAACAGTAATTTTCTTTAATTGATCGACAATTAAACTTTTTTGCACTGCAACTTCCTTTTTAGTTGTTGCAATTTCTTTTTTGGTTTCCGATATTAATTTTTCTTTCGTAGAAAGTTCGGCCTGTTGTTTTTTTAATTTATCTTTTTGTGCTTCTAATTTTTTAGTGTTCGTTCCAATTTCGCTCAACAGTCTTTTTTGTTCCTTTACTATTTTAGCAAGATCCTTTGTGTCAATTTCAACCGTTTCTTTGTCGGTATTTGCCAGAGTTTCAAAATTTGTCATTAAACTGTTCCATTCCTTTTCAGATTTAATGGCCACTATAGTAAGTACTTTGCTGGCTTTTAATCCAGCAGCCTCACATTTTGTTTCATTTAATTCATATTGTACTCTATCTCCATCCATAATAAAGTTAATCATAGATTTTCCATATGGATAGTCTTTAGAAACCAATAAAATGTGCTTACCTGCTATGGCAGTATAAATCTTTTCAAATTTTAATGAAGCAGATCGGTCGAAATACAACAATTGAATATCGTCTAATTGAGAGAGATCTTTAAGACGTTTAACTGTTATGGGTAATTTTTTCGCTTTTTCGGTTTTGGCTATTTTAAGTAATTCATCATAAACCAAGTTTTTTTCATCCCCAATAACACCAACATTAAAACTTTTTAATTCATCATAATTAGACCATTCAACAAACTTAAAAAAGTTATAAATAAAGAGTGCCTGTTTTTCAGAATGCGTTTTAGTTTTTTGAGCTATAGCATTACCGAATAAGAAAACTGAAAAAAGTAGTATAAAAACTCTTATTATCATCTTGTTTGTTTTCATGCAACTAATATAAAAAACATTTTGCCTAGTAAAT
>JAJCYN010000304.1 GCA_029262915.1 Flavobacteriales bacterium | reverse complement strand
GAAATTCGTAAAAAACACAGTCGATTTAGTTTTATCATAAAATATTTTTTCTTTTGGTATTGATATAAAACGACTAAATGTAATGTTAATGAATGGGCAACCTAAAAACATTGCAGAATACATACAGGCATCAAGTCGTGTAGGTCGTAAACATAAAGGAATAGTCATCAATTTACTTGATGCAAATCGTTCAAGAGATAAATCATATTTTGAGAATTACGTTTCTTTTCATAATGCCTATTATAAGTTCGTTGAACCATTGAGTGTTACACCTTTTACAGAGATCTCATTGGATAAAGTTTTATCAAGTTTACTAGTTTGTTTTGTAAGGCATAAACAAGGTTTATATAAAGATGAACAGGCAAAAGATTTTAATGGAAATATTGATGAATTACTTGATTTTATAAAAGTAAGAATCACAAATAAAAAACAATTAGATTATGCTTTGAATAGATTAAATAGTTTATCAAAAAAATGGGCTGATAAAGCGAAAGAGAATGATGGTTTGACATATAAAAACGGTTTAGTAAAACCAATTTCAGAAATTAATGAGTGGAGTTTAATGATGTCAATGAGAGAAATAGACACAAACAGTATAATCAAAATTATCAATAACTAATGGGAGAATTTGAACAAATACAAACAAGAAAAGCAATAAGTGCTTATGGTGGCGTTGGTTCTATTTTTGAAACTAGAGATGGAGCAATAATGATACAACCTTTTGATGAGTGGCCTTTTTTTCAAAAAGTTGAAAGTGACTTCCAAGAGCATAATTTTATTAATGACAAACGATTTAAAAACCGTATAAGTAAATACTTTCAAAACTTGGAATATTTGGTAAAAGTTCCAGTAAATGATTTAATGTTTGGGTATAAACTTATAGACGGTTTCTCTTTACTTTCAGCAAAATATTTTCCAGAATGGTTTTATTGTAACAGTTGTAAGAATTTTGATAAATTTTCAAGTTGGAAATACAATTGGGATAATAATGTAGATACTAATGATAAAGATAAATTCTTTCCACCAAAATGCCATAAGTGCTACAAGAATAAAAGGAAAAAAGGAAAATGGTATGATTTAGAACAAGTAAGATTCATTTTAACAGCACCAAATGGTGATATGGTTGATATTCCTTGGGATAAATGGGCTATGTTGAAAAAAGCACAAAAAGAGAACAAAGAATCAGAAGAAGAAAGCGAGATAACATTAAGTAATATTACTATTCCTTCTGATTTAGAATTAGAGTATAGAACATCTGACAAGTTAGATGATTTGAAAGGTATTTGGATAATTGCAAAAAATAGTAAAGGTGAACAATTAAATTTCTCAACTTTATCAGGTCTATTTAGTTTAAGAATGAGAATTGAAGAACTAATACCTAATACACACAAAAAAGACATTCTTTTTAAGCCTGTAATTAGGACAAGTAATAGTGTTTACTATCCAAATATTTTATCAAGTATTTATTTACCATCAATAGATGAATTAAATGAAAATACAATAAATATTATAAAAGAATACATTGAAGATGGATTTAACGTAGAGCAAATTCTGAAAATTCTTAACAAATCACATTTCAAGCAATTTGAAAAATCAACAATCCAAAGATTAATAGATAATGATTTTAGTGAAAGAAATGTAGAAATTTCAAAAACTGAAAATGAATATCGTTATGATGAATTTAAGTTTGTAACAAGTAGAGAAAAAGAAAAAATTGATGATTTATTAATTTTTGAAAAGACAGAGACTTCCTTTTTTCAGAGTGAATTAATAAAATCCATTTACAAAATGGATAAAATAAAGATAACATCTGTACAAACTTCATTTACAAGACAAGAACCAATATCTTCAGATTTGTTTTTAAAAGATGATAGTGAAATAACTAATACTAAAGATGCAATTCAGAAAAAATTCACTTCGACTTATGGTGTAAACACTAAATATTTGCCTGCTGTTGAAAGTTTTGGAGAAGGCATATTCTTTGAGTTTGACAATGAGAAATTGGAAAAATGGCTTGAAGAAAATCCACAAGTAACAAACCGAATAAGTACTATTATTGAAAATCATCTTGAATCTGAATCATTATTAAACAAAGAATTAGAAGTAACTCCTAAATTTATATTAATACATACTTTTTCACATCTAATAATCAAAGAATTAGAATATTTAGCAGGTTATCCAGCAACATCAATTCAAGAAAGATTATATATTGATGATGAACTAAAAATGCAAGGCGTTTTAATTTATACAATTGCAGGTTCAGAAGGTAGTTATGGTGGTTTAACTTCAATTTGCGATAACGAAAAAATAGGAAACCTAATACAATCAGCAATCATTCGAGCAAATGACTGTGCAACTGACCCAATATGTTATCACACGTCAGGACAAGGTGTCGGTAATCAAAATTTATCTGCTTGTTTTAATTGTACTTTATTGCCTGAAACTTCTTGTGAAATGTTTAATTCATTTCTTGATAGACGAATTTTAATAGACAAAGATTATGGGTATTTTAGGAGTATAAATAATTTAAAATAATAATCTGTACACAACAAAGTATAAAAATAAAAAAAGTAAAATATGGCAGTTTGGAAAACATATAGAATCTCAGATATTGTAACAGAGATTGCGGATGAAAAATTTGTGCTTCCTGTAATTCAAAGACCACTTGTTTGGACGGAATATAAGATGGAGCTACTATTTGATACACTTTTAAAAGGTGATAGCTTTGGTGGTGTAATGGTAATTGAAGAAGAAAAAGATAGTAAACCTTTATTCAACTACAGACCATTTACAAAAGATGGTGATTCAATTTCATCACGACAAGTTGATAATTTGACACAGCTTCAAAACTTTGTGATTGATGGACAACAAAGACTTCAAACTTTTTATATCGGATTGAAAGGAAGTATAAACGGGAAGGTATTGTATTTTGATTTGTTTAGTGACTATAACACTGAATTTGAGTTTAAGTTTGAAAATGATACAAAAAAGCTTCTGAAACAACCTAAAGATAACGGAGATAGATTAATACCAGAGCATCATTGGTATTTGGCAAGTGGACTACTTCAAAGACTGAAAGATACTAATGATGAAGACCAAGTAGCAGATGAAATCATACAGAAGCAAAATATAACAGAGAAAATTCAAAAAAAACATATAACGAAAAATGTAAAAGCTTTCTACAAAAATACTATTACAGCAGAAACTCTTGGTATTTCAAAGGTTGTAATTAATAAATCGCTTGATGTTATTGTAAACAGACAGAGAATTGTAGAATTGTTTAGACGACTAAATGATGGTGGAACAAAACTTTCGTCATTTGATTTGGTGGCCTCTATACTTAAAGGGTTTGCATGGGAAATGGAAGGTTTCTTAAAAGAAATGCTTGAAAGCTATGAAGAAATAGGACTTTCTCAAGACAATTTGATTAAGTTCATTTTTATTCTTCAAGACAATCATAAAAAAGAAATGGCATCAATTGATGCAGGAGATGCAACCTTTGCAATTGACAATAGAGAAAGAATAAAGTGTACTTTAAAAGCTCTTAAAGACTTTCTAATACATGCAAAAATATTCGATTACTACAAAGATGGAAATCGTTCATTTATACCATTATTCTTTATAGCCTACCATATTTATCACAAAAAAATTGA
>JAJCYN010000303.1 GCA_029262915.1 Flavobacteriales bacterium | reverse complement strand
TTATCTCCATCTTCAAAATCAACACTACCAATAGTTGGATTTGTACCTCCTATCCCATCATCATCTGGATCCATATCAAATGTATAAATTCCACCTCCTCTCGTATTATCTCGCAATTCCCATACATTCGTAATTGTATTCAATGTCGTTTCAATAGGCTGAGCAGTACCTGAATAACGCGTACAAGCTGTACCTATTGCATTACTAAATGTAGAAAATCGATTGATTAAAGCCCCATTCAGAGCATCAATAACTATAACTTCAGAATTAAAAGGTTGGCTGCAAATAACGTTAAATTGATAGCTTAAATGATAGCTTATACTATCCAACGAATCTGTTACAGAATATACCATTAATTCACCTTCGGGGTAAAAAGTAGCTGAACTATCGTTCGTAATAGTTCTTAACCATTGTTCGTTTTGCGGATTTTGCCACATATAAGCTTGTGCATTAATAATTGTTAATGCTTTAGTTAAAGCATCTGCTTCTGATAAAGTAGGTACAACATTAAATTGATCTATTGGAAAATAATTACCACTTATGGCTGCAATTTGATTGTCTAATGCATAATGTACACAATAAGTAGCCGCAGCAACTTTAACGCCTTTGTAATACTGTTGGTATTTCTGATGAGTATTTCCTAACTTATCTGTAATTTGTTGGGTAGGCAGGTATTGGTCGTTTTGATCTAATCTTAAATTCGCGTTTAATGTTTCCAGGGCATTACTACTCCTCGGTAATTTTTCGTCAAAAACAATAAATTGGGGATTATTAATATTGCCATAAGTTATAGCCCCTATTGGAGTTTGACTATAGCTATTAAAAATGGCATTAACAACTAGCATCAATATAAAAATTATCTTTTTCATAGTAACAATTATTGTAGTATGATTTTTTTAGTGATTAACTCGTGCTTTGTTACATATTTGAGTATATAGGTTCCTTTAGCGATGCCTATTAAATTAATTACAGTTGTTTTTTTACTCACTTCTTCTCTTAAAATTTGTTGCCCTAATAAATCTAAGAGTAGAAGTTGACCAGCATTAGAATTCGTATTTACAGTAAGAAACTCATTAACGGGGTTAGGAAAAACGGCTATGGTTAAATTATTTTCTGTTTCTGCTACACTTGTAACAGGGCTTAACTTTACTACCCAAAAATCTGTTGTTCCATTGTTACTTGAAACATCAAAATCGGCAGAACCTGCTTGTCCTGCTACCACAAAGCCATTATCAGTTGTTTGTGCTACAGCATAACCAAAATCTGCAAAAGAACCGCCTAAATTCTTTTCCCATTCAATGTTCCCTAAACTATCTATTTTTACTGCCCAATAATCCCAATTCCCATAATTGGCACTTACATCAGTATCAAAGGATCCAGATGAACCTATTAGTACAAAACCTCCATCTGTTGTAGCAACCATTTCTTCTGGTATGTCTGAAAAAGTGCCTCCCAAATTTTTTTCCCAGATCAAATTTCCTATACTGTCTATTTTAATTACCCAATAATCTGGTACAGCTATACCTCCATAATGTCCTGTTACATCTCCATCATTAGAGCCTGATCTACCCGCTATAACATAACCTCCGTCTTGAGTCTGTACAACAGATTTTCCTCTATCAAAACTACTTCCTCCATAATTTTTTTGCCATACTAAATTTCCTATACTGTCTAGTTTTACTACCCAATAGTCTCTTCCTCCATTATTATTAGATACATTTCCATCATTAGAAATAGATTCGCCTATTACTAAATAACCTAAATCATTGGTTGGAAGGACAGCATAAGCCACTTCACCACTACTTCCTCCATAAGATTTTTCCCATAGTAAATTGCCCAAATTATCTATTTTCACCACCCAATAGTCATCATTACCATTATTATTAGATACATCCCCATCATTAGAATCCGATTCACCTGCTATAATGTAGCCTCCATCAGTTGTTTCATAAATAGAATTAGCCCCCTCACTTCCACTACCTCCTAAATTCTTTTCCCATTGAATAGTTCCTATTGTATCTAGTTTAACTATCCAATAATCTGTACTTCCATTATTTCCTGTTACATCGCCATCTGTTGAGCCTGAAAACCCAGCAAATATATAACCTCCGTCAATTGTTTGAATAATCGATTCTACCCGCTCATTGCCACTGCCTCCATAATTCTTTTCCCATTGAATAGTTCCGTTAGCATCTAATTTTACTACCCAGCAATCTATTCCTCCATAGTTTAATGTAACATCTCCATCATTAGAGAGACTAGCTCCAGCTACAATATACCCTCCATCGGTTGTTTGAGCAATAGAGCTTGCTCCATCACTACTTGATCCTCCCAAGCTTTTCTCCCATTGTATGGTAGGTTGGGCTACTACCACCAAGTTAAAAGTAGAAAGTAGCAGGGTAAAAGTTAGGGTGGTTATATAAACAACGATTTTCATACAAAACACTATTTTTTATTTGTTACTTGTTTTTCTAATTCATCAATTTGTTGTTGTTGTGCGATTACATAAAGTGTTAATTCTTCTATTTTACGCAACAAAATGGCATCCATCTCTCCTAAATTAATACCATTTTCTTTTACCTCTTTTTCAGATGGAACATTGGGTAAATGCTTGTTTTTAGTAATAAACTTCTCTACTTCTGCCAATGAGTTTAATTGGTAGTCTTTAGCAAAAACATAATCAGACCAAACAATAAACATAGCATCTACCTGTATAGAACGGCTCCTTACATCTCCTTCTACAGACAACATAAAGTTGGTTGTTTTATCTGTTCCAATTCCAACATTGCCATCAAATACTGTTTTAACACCTTTTACATGAACACCACCCTCAAAATCACCTCCATTATTTATCATCAATACATCATTGGCATGTGCCCCGCTTGCTATATTGGAATGAGACATTGCCCGTTGTTGTACATTAATTCCTTGTGAACTCCCATCATTTACTCCTAAAATAAAATTAGGACCACCATTTATTATGTTTGCACTTGAATGTATTACTCCATTTACATCTAAAGTAAAACTTGGGGCATTTGTTCCTATTCCAACTCTTGCAGGACAATCAACACCTGTATATAAAATACCAAAACCAGGATTTGGAGTTTGTTTCCATACTGAAGATACATTTCCATTAATATCTACAAAACAAGTTTGTATTGGCTGGTAAATAGCAGCAATCAATCCGCTTTTATCTAAACTGGTTAATTTACCCATGTTGTCTATTTGTAAAAACCGATCTTTTGGTGGCCTCGGATTAATTCTCATATTATCCAATACAACATCTCCCATAAATTTAGCTTCGGAATTGGGCCGTATTTCTAGCCCTACAACGTTATTGCATTTAAA
>JAJCYN010000302.1 GCA_029262915.1 Flavobacteriales bacterium | reverse complement strand
CCATAAGTAACCATAAAAAACATAGAGATAATTCCTGCTACCGTATCAATATCCCCCATAATAATAAAGACAAAACCAATAATACATGTAATAACAAGTGCATTAAATGGTTCGCCATCTTTTTGTCTTCCCTTAGCAAATAAATTATTTAGCTTCCCAGGGAAAATCTTATCAACACCTAAGGCTTGCAATGTTCTTGGAGCAATCATTATTGAACCTAGAGCCGATGAAATAGCTGCACATCCTAATCCTATAGGAATGATTGGCCCCCATATAGCAATATCGCTCATTACCATTTGATTATTTGCTAAGGCTCCTAGAGGAGCAGAATAAAACAATTTTAGGGCTACACATACATAAATGATTATTCCAACTACAGTAGCCCATAAAGTTCCTCTAGGAATCGATTTTTTTGGGTCTTTTAAATCACCAGACAAGCCTAGTCCTGCTGCAATTCCTGTAAAGGCAGGGAAAATTATAGTAAATACTTTAAAGAAATCATCATGACCTGTAATGGCCATTTGAATATTATCTCCATTTGGAGCGTTAGATTCTCCTAAAAAAAACATAGCCAATGAAATAGCTAAAACAAACACCACTCCGTAAAGGGCTTTTACACCAATGTTAGCTCCTTTCGAGAGCATTAAAAATGTAAGTAAGGCCATCATAACACTACCCAAAATTCGCTTGTCCATAATAAGAGGGTGGATATAAAACATGGTTTTTAACCATTCAAATAAAGGACCAAGAGCCTCTACAAATGCAATAACATAAAAAGCAACACTTATGGCCTGAGATAGAAAAAGTGTGATACCAATAGTGGCCCCGATGTTTAATCCAAATGAACGAGAAATCATATAATAGGCACCGCCACCCTCAACCTTTTGATTGGTAGCAATTTCTGCTACAGCCAATGCTGTGGGAATGGTAACTAAATGACCAATAGCAATAATTCCTAATGCACCAACTAACCCAACATGACCTACTGCATACCCAAATCGAAGAAACAATATTGCACCAAGAATAGTAGAAACTGCAGTCATAAACACCGGTAAGGTGCCCATTGTTCTTAATGATGGGATTTTACTACTCATTGCAACAAATATAAGTATTTGGAAACTATTTATTTTTTTTAATTATTTATTTCTTAAAGTAAAAACTATAACTATATTTGCAGCCGCGAAAATCGACACAATTTCGGGGTGTAGCGTAGCCCGGTTATCGCGCCTCGTTTGGGACGAGGAGGTCGCAGGTTCGAATCCTGCCACCCCGACAATGATTAAAGCTCTGTAAATCAATAGATTACAGAGCTTTTTTTATGTTTTGATAAAAAACAACCTGTCACCTCCGATAATCTATTGATACCATTAAAATCAATAGTTTTAAGAGTTTTTTTCTCTTATTTCTTTTTATTGTAGAGTGGAAACGTAGAGTGAAAACGTTTTATTTACACCAAAAAGTAGTTTGTTTTTAATTTTTATATAGAGGTAGTAATTCACGGTTTTAGTTTAAATTATATACTATTTTTATTCTGGAATTCCTACAAAAAGTGGGACAAAAAGATAAGAGTCTTATGCTACTAGTTTTAGTTTACAATGTAGTATGAAAATGTAGTGCGTTTTTCGCTGTTTTTAACAAATTTTCATACTACAATTTAAATTTCACAAAACATTTTTGGAGTATGTAAGATTATTTTAGTACTATTGCACTCCCTTTCATACAAAGGGTTTGAAAGGACTGAATATAAAGATTAAATTGATCTTTTAAGATATTTTGGTAGGAGAGGATTTTAGATTAGAATCCTGCCACCCCGACAAAAACCATCTTCCCTAGGTTGATGGTTTTTTTTAAGGTTAAACTCACCTTAACGAATTGGAAAGGGCGCGTAGCTCAGCTGGATAGAGCACCTCCCTTCTAAGGAGGCGGTCATAGGTTCGAATCCTATCGCGCTCACTAAGAGAAAAAATCTAATGAGTGAACTCATTAGATTTTTTTATTTTCAAGCAAATGGAGTAAATTCTATTTTGTAATTGAAAATAAAAAAGTAAAATTGCTGTGCAATTTGATTTTCTTTTGGAATTCGGAGAAATATGGATCTATAATCCTTTTTCAAAGAATGCAACATACAGAGAGGTGGCCGAGTGGCTTAAGGCGCACGCTTGGAAAGCGTGTATACAGCAATGTATCGTGAGTTCGAATCTCATCCTCTCTGCAACAAAAACTTCTCGTTAGAGAAGTTTTTGTTGTATAACCTACCATTTTGAGATCACGAAGTGCAATGGAGTCATCTCATCCTCTATGCTTTTAAAATCCAATACAGTAAAGTAATTTATAGTGTTAGATTTTTTGTTTATCAATTCATTAAATCAATATCGCTTAATTAGTAACAATATGTAGGAATTCTCGTATTTATATGTATCAGTATATATACTTGTTTGTCTTAAAAAAAAGTAGTTGGTCGAATTAATAAGCATTGATAGTTAATATTTACTATCTTTTATGTCGATACTATGTATGTTTATGAGGGCAGTTTTTACTTACGTTGAAACGACTTAAAGGAGTCGAATTTTTTTTTGGAATTATGAATAAGCATTTTTATTTAACTACTTATTGGCTAAAGTTACTTCTTCTCTTATTTATCTTTAACACAAATAGTGTTCAATCTCAAGATATTGGAATATTGTCATCAACAAGCCCTATTTCAGGCTGTGAGCTTTCTAATAATGAATTGGTAACCATTGTTATTTTTAATTTTGGATTATCTTATAGTGGCACTTTTGATGTTTCCTATGAAATAAATGGAGGGACTCCAGTAACAGAATCGATTACTTTATCTCCTTTTCCTGCAACTTCTACTTTTTCTTATACCTTTACAGCTACAGCAGATTTATCAACAGCCAATACTTATAATTTAAAATTTTATACAAACCTTATTGGAGATACAGATAACTCTAACGACACTTTAAATAATATTGCCATTGTTTCAGATACCACTTCTTATGGTGGAATTGTTGCTTCAAGTTTATCAGTTTGTGATGGAATTAATACAGGCACTTTAAACCTAAATTCATTTATAGGAAACATTCAGTTTTGGGAATCATCTACAAATTCGGGAGCATCTTGGAACAACATTGTTAATACAACGAGTTCCGAAAGCTACCTTAATCTAACTCAAGAAACCTGGTATAGAGCAGTGGTACTTAATGGTTTTTGCCCACAAGATACCTCTTCTGTTGCTATTTTGAGTATTGATCCATTGACTGTTCCTGGTACTATAACTGGAGCTATAACGCTTTGTGCCCCTCCAAACGGTGGTACATTAACTTTATCTGGAGAAACAGGTTCGATAGTAGATTGGGAATTTTCATCTAATGGAGGTACCGTATGGAACAGTATTGGGAGTACCGCGAACCCTTATAATTACGTTAATCAGTCCTCTACCTATTTGTACAGGGCTTTGGTACAAAGTGGAGTTTGTTCATTGGAATTTTCAGATACAGTTCAAGTCTCAGTACTAGCAGGAGCAGTTGGAGGAACATTAACTCCAGCAAATCAAACCGAATGCTCAGGGGGTAATTCAGGCAGTATAAGTTTATCTGGTCATTCGGGAACTATTTCAGGTTGGGAAATGTCTATCAATTCAGGGGCAATCTGGAGCCCTATAGTTAATACAACTGCTATCCAATCTTACTTAAATCTAACGCAAGAGACTTGGTACAGAGTATTGCTCAGTGATTGTAATCAGGACACATCTACTATAACAATAATTGCGGTTGACCCAAATCCAGTTGGAGGAACATTGTCTTCTAATGCCACAGTATGTGCCAATTCAAATTCAGGAACCATTACTTTATCTGGAGAAACAGGAACAATAGTAGATTGGGAAAGCTCTATAAATGGAGGTTCAACGTGGACTTCAATAGGCAATAC
>JAJCYN010000301.1 GCA_029262915.1 Flavobacteriales bacterium | reverse complement strand
CCTAAGCCAATTGTTAATATAGTTGAGACATAGAATGTCCAATCTTTAAATTGTTGAGCATAACCACCACTAGAGTACATTAAACCTTTTAATCCAAATTGATGAATCTCCTTAAAAAGTACTTCGTTATTAGTGTTTTCTGACATTATTGTGACCTATATCTTTCTATGAAAGTAGAGTAAAGTTTATTAATAAATGATTGTTCTCGACTACCATCGTCTTCAACTTCTAATTCATTAATTTCAGGATGTTCTTTGGTGTTCAGATTAGTTACATCTCCTTCTTCATTCTTCATTTTTGCTTTAACTTGTCCATTTTCTTTAGCCAATTTTATCATTTCCTTAGGAAACAGAGCGTCAGATTTTATAAAGCCACTAGAATCTGGTCTGAACTTTCCAATAAATTCGCCAATTTGTCCATCACGTAAAAGACTATCAATAGTCTTCTTTCCTTCGTTACTTAAATCATCATTCGTGTAAGAAACTTTAATATCAAGAGATAAGATTTTTTCTTCAAAAATTCGCTTAAAGACTTGATCAGACTGCTGAACAATTACTTTAACATCTTCGTGTTCAGCTGCAATATTTTTGAATGCTTTCTCAATTATTGTTGTCATTTGCTTAAGAGGGGCTCCTCTTCTGGATACTTCTGGATTGATTTTTCCACCTTTAATAAAGGCAAATCGGTGACATTTTGGTATAAAAACAAATTCATATTCATTTACCCGTGCTTCTAAATTTGATGGGATTGAAAATTCTACTAGACTACCAGTGTTTTTATCAATAAAGTCAATAGATTCCATTGTTACAAATTTGGAAACTACACCATAATAGGATTCTCCATTCCCAATTTTGTCTAGTCTAGTTAGTGAGAAATAATGATTGGTGTCATTACCTAATGTAATTCTATAGCCTTTATTAAACCATCCATCCAAGAGTGAAACATATCTTTTTCCAGTTGAATCAGGGGGAGGTAAAATTTTTATGTTTGTTGTGTAATATTGAATTCTTGTGTGTCTCATGTTGGAGTATTATGGTATGTCAAATGTAGCAAAATAATAGGTGTTAGTGTTAACAATTAGTAGAAAACCAAACGTATATTTAATGAAAGGGATGAATTTAAGACAACCTACTTACACCAAACACATGACTTTCAAAACCATTAACCACAATTCCTGATGAATGTTTATTTATCCCATCTACGTAAATAATCTTTCCATATTGTTTCACTTTTCCAGTTAGTTTTTTTCGATCCAGTTGTAATGGCTCTAACTTTTTGGTGTATGGTTTTAGCCATTTGCTCACTGTATCATCTGAGAATCCAATAAGTTTTCCAATAGCAATAAAAGTCAATCCTTCGAGCCAAAGTTGTAGGGCTTTAGTTTTATAATAAGTGTCTCGTTTTTTAATTATGGTCTCACCAGTAAAACGGTAATTACACTCCTTACAACGGTAGCGTTGTAGTTTGCCTTCTCTAGTTCCGTGTTTGGTAAAACGGGTAGAAGAACAGTTTGGACAATTCGTTGGTTTCATGATCTTTGGAGTATATATCTAAATGGTGTGGATATTACTCCTTGGTTGGGAGGACACCCTTTAAGAGTAATGTCTTAGGAGTTCTCTCATATAAAATATTGTACGATTCAGTAAGGCTTCGTATTTTTGTACCACAAAATTTAAACTAAAAACTATTGATATAGAGTAATTTATAAAGACATATAAGAGTAGCGTAGCTAACTTCTGCCGAAACAAAATCGCGAAAATTTTAAGACAGATTAGAGTCAGTGAACGCATCCTAAAGGGTGTGGTCTCATGTTGATGTACTAATTCTGTCAAGGCGTTTCGCGATGCCCGTTTCGGATTGGAGAAGGCTGAGGTTCACGCCCCTCTTTTTTATCCAAAAACTAACCCGTCTTTGCCGAACCTCCTTAGGCAACAAAAAAATTACTCATGAAAAAATTAATTATTGGATTAGTCCTACTTGGAAGCATTACAAGCCTGTATTCCCAAACAAAAAAAGTAAAAACTTATCACGATTATTACAAGACAAAACTTAAGGAGTCCTATTCAGTTTTAGTATCAAATCCTACCAAGAAACACGGTTATTATAAATTCTATGAAAAAAACACTGTTGTTGCTCTTGAGGGAAATTTTACTAATGGAAAGATGACTGGCAAATGGATAGGCAGATATGCTAGTAATGGAGAAATAGCAGGTATAATATATTATGATAAAGATGGACTACAGACAGGTGTAGACAAGAAGTGGTGCGAAGAAACTGGTCATAGATTACATATTGAAGGAAAATATTCTAAAGGCAAACAAATTGGAGTTTCAAAGACCTATTATTGTAATTCGGGTAATATAAAATTTATAAGAGAATATTCTGATGGTGTCCTAATAAAGGATGAAGATTATGCTGATAACGGCAACATAAAATGGATTGGTGGATATACCAATGGTGAGCTAACCAATGAACAAAAATATTATGAGAACGGACAAAAATCCTCTGAGAAAAATAAGATAGCTAGTACTTACCAAAAGTGGCACGAGAACGGTCAACTTAAAGAATTAAGTTACTATAATTCTAAGTGGAATAAGGATGGCTTAAGCACAGAATGGGATCAAAATGGGACAGTCATTTCTGAGGACACTTATGTTGATGGAATCTCAGAAAAGAAAATTGCTGCTCAAAAAGCAAAGGATCAAGCCGCTCAAGCAGCAGAGAAAGAAAATAAAAGATTAGCTTATGTAGCAAAATTGAAAAAAGAAGCAGAGGCAAAGGATTTAGCTGAGTTTAATGAAGCTAAGGAAATAGCTGATGCTAAATATCAAGAGCTTATAGATCTTTTTTTTACACCAAAAGAGAATGGTAGGTGGACTATAAAAGGTAGAACAGGGCATTACAAAATCCAGAAAGAGCATTTATATCTGGCTTTTGTTATTTATTATGAAGAAAGCATCAAGATAGACGATGAATGGAAAGATGATATGGTTTTCAAAATCAGTGCACAAACGAGTGCTGCATATTTATGTGATAAAGTGATGGGATTCTTTAATTCTGATAGTAAAGCAATGGAAAAGCAACTTAAAGGCTTAAAAGACCCTCGTAAAATAGAAACAATATTTGGGTACGGAAAATAGCTGAGGCATGACTCGCTGACAGCCAACTAATACAGGGTTGTCATGCTGAAAATGACAGCCCGACAGTATTAATATTTTCTCGAAATTTTGGCAAATTCCTTGATAGGTATTTAGCAAAGTAAATCTGCATTCGAAAGCAATTTCGAGTGCATTTTTTTTGCTCAAAATTTAGTGGATGACCAAAAATAAGATCAGGCAATTTGCAGAAATATCAGTCAACTATAAAACTAAAAACAAGTTTAATGAGATGCCTCATATTGATTATTCCCTTGCATCAGAACAGCTATTCCGAAAAATCTGGTCAAACAAAATAGAACATATTGAAGAGATGTACATAATACTGCTTAACAACGCCAACAAGTCTCTAGGTTACTCTAAAATTTCATCAGGTGGTACTAAAGGAACATTAGTAGATATTAAGATTATTTTCCAAATAGCCCTAATGGGTAACGCCTCTGCTTTCATTATTGCCCATAATCATCCATCAGGTAATTTAAAACCAAGCAATTCGGATGTTACGCTTACCAAAAAGATAAAAGCAGCTGGAGAAATCATGGACATTAAATTACTAGATCATCTAATCTTAACAAAAGAAGGTTTTATGAGCATGGTAGATGAAGGAATATTATAAACAATAGAAAATGAAAAACGTAAAAATTACATGGGATTACCAATACTTAAAAAAGCAAGGATTAGCATACTACAACAAAAAAAAGTACAAAGTAGCAATACGCCATTTTAAATTAGCCATAACCGCTTTAGGCTGGCAAGAAGCACCAAGAGAATTTTCAGATCTCCACAAATACCTTTATAGATCAACTTTACTTCGAGATGTACCAGAAATTGATATTCTTATCAAGAAACAACATTATGAAGAAGCAGTAAAGAAGCTCGAAACTTTATCAAAATATTTTCTTGACCCTTGGATATTTCGGAGGTTAAGCGAATGCAAGAAACATATCCCTCGACAATTCATAAACCAAAATGAAAATTTTGATATTGTACATGATCCAGTGTGTGGATTTACAGTTGTAGAAAAGGACGGAAAGTTCAACCTTATTAATACAAGAGGTAAGCTCCTTATTAAAAAATGGTACGATTTTGTTTCGCCACATCAAAAAGAAGGGCTGAGATGTGTACATGATGGAAATAAGTGGGGCTACCTCAATAAAAAAGGGGAAATAGCAATTCCAATTATTTATGATACAGTAACTACGTTTAGTGAAGAATTAGCTGCGGTTGAGAAAGATGGAAAGTTTGGTTTTATCAATCCACTTGGTCAGGTTATAATTCCGTTTCAGTATGAGTATGCTGGTGGTTTTGATGAAGGATTAGCACCAGTAATGAAAAATAAAATATGGGGCTTCATTGATGTAACCACCAAAATTGGAATACCACCCCAGTTTGAGGAAACAGATGCTTTTTCTGACGGTATTTGTGGAGTAAAGAAGAACGGAAAATGGGGAGCCATTAATAAAAAAAATACAGTAGTGGTTCCTTTTTTATTTGACAATATTTTTCCTTACGTCAATGGTATCGGAGCAGTAGAAATAAAAGGAGAATACTACTTCATAAATAAGAGAGGTGTTCTAGTAGGAGATGCCAATTATTATTTTAAGAATTTTTAATGTTAGAAATATGAATATGAAAGAAAATAATGAAGAAGAATTCAGGAGAGATATTTTTCTTACGCTCCAGCTTACGTTGGATTTAATAATGATAACGGGA
>JAJCYN010000300.1 GCA_029262915.1 Flavobacteriales bacterium | reverse complement strand
CCACATTTTTCACATTGATCACCAAAAGCTCCATCGAAATCACATTTAGGGCAGGTTCCAACGATATATCTATCCGCTAAAAACTGCTTGTTTTCTTCATCGTAAAATTGCTCTGTAGTCTTTTCAATAAATGCACTTTTTTCGAACAGGTCTTTAAAAAAATCGCTTGCCGTTTCGTGGTGTAATTTGGAAGATGTTCTATGATAAATATCAAATTCAATTCCAAAATCAACAAAAGCCTTTTCAATAATAGTATGATTTTTATCTACAATGGCTTGAGGGGTGGTGTCTTCTTTTTTCGCTCTCAAAGTAATGGCAGCACCATGTTCATCAGAACCACAAACAAACAACACATCTTTTCCTTTACCTTTTAAGTACCTAGAATAGATATCGGCAGGTAAATAACAACCTGCAATGTGACCCAAATGTAAAGGTCCATTTGCATAAGGTAATGCTGCAGTTATCGTATGTCTTTTAACTTCGTTCATTTAAAATGTCAACTCAATTCGTTAGTTTAGCTTCTCAATAATTGCAGCACGGGCTCCGAGTAAATTTGGGCAAAAGTACGTTTTGCAAATCTAATATTGTAACGATGACAATGGAAAAACCATCATCTCTTAAAAAAGGTGATAAAGTAATGATTGTTGCTACGGCTAGGAAGATTTCTGAAGAGGAACTTAGACCCGCAATTGAGGTACTTAATAAATGGGGATTAATAGTTGTTTTGGGTGATAACATATATCAGGAAAACGATCAGTTTTCAGGTACCAGTGAACAACGAGTAACGGATTTACAAAAGGCTTTAGACGATGAAATGGTGAAGGCCATTTTTTGTGCCCGAGGAGGTTATGGAACGGTTAAAATTATTGATGAGCTGGATTTTTCTAGGTTTTTAAAATATCCTAAATGGGTAGTAGGATACAGTGATGTAACAGTCTTGCATAACCATATTAACATAAAATTAAGTATTCAAACAGCACATGCGACAATGCCCATCAATTTTCCATTAAATACAAGTGAAAGCTTAAGCTCTTTAAAAAGAGGACTGTTTGGAGAGGAATTAAATTATGATTTTGATGCTAATTCCTTAAATAAAAACGGAAAAGCAAATGGAGTTTTAATTGGTGGAAACTTGTCCATCATTTACAGCTTAATGGGAACTGCATCTCAATTGAATACAGATGGTAAAATTCTATTTATAGAAGATTTGGATGAATACTTGTACCATGTTGATAGAATGATGATGAATTTAAGAAGAGCTGGTTTACTTGAGAATTTGTCGGGTTTAATTGTAGGTGGAATGTCAGATATGAATGACAATGCTATTGCCTATGGAAAAACGGCTGTTGAAATTATTTCAGATACTGTAAAAGACTTCGATTACCCCGTTTGCTTTGATTTTCCGGCAGGACATCTTGCCGATAATAGAACGTTAATTTTTGGTGAAAATGTGCAATTGGAAGTGCAGGAAAAATGTAGTTTAAGTTTTAGTTCTTAAATTCTGCGTATCCATCAGGGATTTTAAATTTATTGGCATCAATTTTCTTTTTAGTCATTTTGTTGGTTTCCATCTTAGCTTTTAGCTTACCATCAAATCCTTTTTCTTCACCAACTATAGGAAAAAAACCAATGTTTTCAGGAATTTGCATAAAATAGAGTCCAATTTTATCTTTTCTATTCAAAGCAGTTAACAGTTCTTTAAAAAAGAAATAATCTCCCTTGTCAATCACCCAGTATTCTGCTTTAGACTTAAAGTCTGAATTGCTAACGGTCCATTTAGTGCAATTGTGACCAAGAATTACTTTTTTTTCAGTTGTTTTAAATATTTCGGATTTACTTAAATCTTTAACACTGGCTTTAGATTTAATTTCCATATGTAGTTTTCTATCGTGATTTACGGCAATCACTTTTTTTGTTCTTAAATCGACTAGCATAGTGCCACTAATTTCTCCATCTTTATTTAATTCGTCAATTCTTACCTTACTAGAAGTAACATAGTAGGTGTAATTAGTTTCATCAAAGTGGTTTTTTCTAGTAAATTCAATCGTTCCTTCAAAACCTTGCGCCATTAATAAGGTTGTGATGATAAGGCAAAGAAAAAGTGCAATGGGTTTTAAAAAGTTCATAGTCATTGTTTTAAATCAGAGCAAGGTTACTAATAATGAATACGAAAGAGAAAAAATTACTTTTAAAAAAATAAATACTTTTGCACATGTTGTTAATTAATTAAAATGGCAGAACATAATCAATTGGGAGAAAAAGGTGAAGAAATGGCGGTGAAATTTCTTCAAAACCTTGGTTATAAGCTTGTAGCAACAAATTGGAGGGAGAGGAAATACGAAATTGATATCGTAGCCATTGACCAAGAAGAAATTGTTTTTGTTGAAGTTAAAACTAGAAGTACTGATGTGTTTGGTAATCCAGAGGAAGCTGTTACATTAAAAAAACAAAAACATTTGATTGATGGAGCCGACTTTTATATTCAAGAAAATGAAATTGATTTGGGATGTAGATTCGATGTGGTTTCAATTATTTTAAATGCCAATCGAAAAGACATAAAGCACATTAAAAATGCTTTTTATCCAGAGGCTTAAGGAGTAATTATCTCAATTACATCTTCTCCAGTTTTCATATCCTTCGCGTAAATTTCAATAGCTGTAATGTTCGGAAACCAAAAAGTGCCACCATCTAATTGGATAAAAATTCGGTCCATTTTAAGCAGTTTGTCATTGTAGTTAGTATAAACTTCAAACTGATTATCCTCTTTTCTTAGTAATTTAAAAAACATTTTTTTGTAGGATACAAACCTGAAAGTGGCTTGTTCATCTTTTACGTTAACGAACTTTAAGCCATAAGCATACTTTTTCTGAATCCATGTAAGCGGTTTAATAATCCCACCTTCTGTGTTTCTTCGCCAATAAACACTAATAGGGTTTTCATTATTTAACTCCCCAGAGTTGTCTAGGTTAACATCGTAAAAAATTTGGTTATTATCCTTACTCCTTTCTATTTTAAACAAAGAGTTAAGAGGGTCCAAACTGTCTTCGACCTCAATACTAGTAAATGCAAATAGCAAAGTACTTATAAAAATAACTAATATTAGTTTTAACTGTTTCACAGTGATAATACCTCTTAATGTTGCAAATGTATTGCGAATATTTCAAATAGAAGTAACATACAATTAAAAAGATGTTAAAATGTCAAATAGAATACCTAATTGGGGTTAAGCGTTAATTATTTCTTTTTAGACTGCCATTTCCTTTTTTTTCCAAAATTCTTTTTCCCTCGAAATGGTTTTTTATAGGAAGTGTCATATTTTGGGCCTTCCTCAAAACCTTCTGGTAAGGTTAATTTCCTTACATCTTTTTCTATTAATTTTTCAATTTTCGAGAAATTATAACAATCATCGGAATTAATAAAAGTAATGGCAACGCCAGTATCATCTCCTCGAGCAGTACGTCCTATTCGATGAACATAATCTTCGGCATCACTTGGGATATCATAATTAATTACTAAGTTAATTCCTTTAATATCAATACCCCTAGAGAGAACATCTGTGGCAACTAGTAATTTTATTTTTTTATTTTTAAAGTCTAACAGAACGGCTTCCCGTTCTTGTTGGTTTAAATCTGAATGAATCCCTTTTGCCGGAAGACCTTCTTTATTTAACGCTTGTACAATTTCTTTTACG
>JAJCYN010000299.1 GCA_029262915.1 Flavobacteriales bacterium | reverse complement strand
GTTATGACAATACATTAGGATTTCTTAAAGGAGGGCTTTCAGCGTGGAAAAACGAAGGTTTAAATACCGAAAAAATTGTTTCAATTTCGGCAGAAGAATTTGAAAATAGGTTAACTGAAAATGACAATGTATTAGATGTAAGAAAGGTATCTGAATTCAATTCAGAACACATTTTGCATCCAAATATTCAGAATACTTGTTTAGATAAAGTATATACTAATTTTACTGAAATATCTATAGATAAGGAATACTATGTACATTGTGCTGGCGGTTATCGATCAGTTATAGCAATGTCAATTCTACAACAAAAAGGATATCAAAAATTAATTAATATTGAAGGTGGTTTTGAAGCAATAAAAAAACTGGAGAAAATAAAAACTTCAGAATTTGTTTGCCCTACAACCTTATTGTAAAATTAAAAAACAAAAGTTATGAGTTACGAAAATGTAAATTTAAACGAAGCAACAATTATTGATGTTAGAGAACCATCTGAGTTTGCTATGGGAAAAGTAAATGGTTCTGTCAATATTCCTTTGGGAGGAGTTCCTCATAAAATAGAAGAGTTTAAACAAATGAAAAAACCCTTAGTTTTGTGTTGTGCTTCTGGTAATAGAAGTGGCCAAGCTGTAGATTTTTTAGCTGCTAACGGTGTAGAAGATATTTATAATGGTGGTGGTTGGCAAGAAGTTAACTCGAAATTATGAGTTGGATATTTAAAAATAAAATCGCAATTATAGTTGCTGTTATTGGTGCTATTTCTGGCCTTTTATACTGGAATTTTATAGGCTGTGCTACAGGTAATTGTGGAGTTACTGCTAATTGGCACACTAGTCTCGGTTTTGGTGGCGTAATGGGTTGGCTTATTGGCGATGTTGCTAATGATAAAATTAATAAATCAGACAAAAAATAAAACATAATATTATGAAAAAAACTATTTCTATTATCACATTAGGTGTTGCAATTGCAACTATTGGTTGCTCTACAAGCAATGCTGACAATTCTACAGAGACTGTTACACCAACAACTGAAATTCAACAGGAAAAAATCATAAACAAAGATGTTGATGTAGTTGAATTTAAAAAGTTAATCTCCTCAAATGAAGGACAAATTTTAGATGTACGAACTCCTGAAGAGTGGAATCAAGGAATTATTGAAGGTGCTACTAAAATGAATTATTACGATAACGATTTTAAAAAGCAACTGGCAAAATTGGATGAAAATAAACCTGTTTATGTTTATTGCAAATCAGGAGGTAGAAGTGGAAATGCGGCTAAACAAATGCAAAGAATGGGGTTTAAAACTGTTTATAATTTACTTGGAGGGATTACTGCTTGGAATACAGCAGGAAAGGAAACAGTGAAATAAATAATTATTACGAATTAGCGATTAGAAATTTCTAATCGCTAATTTTTTAATCTAAAATTATAGCTACTTTTGTGCTTCACTTTACGGCTAAAAAAATAAAATGAGTGACGCTATCAAACACGAATGTGGAATTGCATTAGTAAGACTTCTTAAACCATTAAATTATTATATTGAAAAGTACGGAACGGCTACTTATGGCTTAGACAAAATGTACTTGCTGATGGAAAAACAGCACAATCGTGGTCAAGACGGTGCAGGAATAGCCAATATTAAATTTGATGTTGATCCAGGAGAACGATACATTAGTCGTTATCGTTCTAATGATTCAAATCCCATAAAAGATATTTTTGGAAAAATAAACAGCAAATTTGAAGCAGTATACAACTACAATCCTAAATTATTAAAAGACGCTGATTGGCTAAAGAAAAATGTGGCTTTTACCGGTGAATTATTTTTAGGACATCTTAGGTATGGAACTTTTGGAGGAAATAGTATAGAACTTTGCCACCCTTTTTTAAGGCAAAATAATTGGATGACTAAAAACTTGGTAGTTGCTGGGAATTTCAATTTAACGAATGTTGACGAACTGTTTAATATCTTAGTTGAAATTGGACAGCACCCAAAACAAAAATCCGATACGGTTACCGTAATGGAAAAAATTGGACATTATTTAGATGAAGGAAATCAAGCATTGTACGATAAATTTAAAGCCAAAGGGCATTCCCGCCAAGAAATTTCAAAATTAATTGCTCGAGATTTAGACCTTCAAATTATACTCCAGAATTCTGCTATTGATTGGGATGGAGGTTATGCTATGGCAGGATTGCTCGGTCACGGAGATGCTTTTGTATTAAGAGACCCTTCTGGAATTAGACCTGCTTTTTATTACCAAGATGATGAAGTGGTGGTAGTTACTTCAGAACGACCAGTTATACAAACGGCATTTAATG
The DNA here is from genome assembly GCA_029262915.1 of Flavobacteriales bacterium. Classification (GTDB taxonomy): domain Bacteria; phylum Bacteroidota; class Bacteroidia; order Flavobacteriales_E; family Vicingaceae. Next base: position 1,936 of record JAJCYN010000299.1, on the reverse strand, counting down.
TTGACATAGAAACCATTAAAGAAATTGACCCTGGCCATGCACTAATTATTAAAAAAGATGGGAATGTTTCTATGAAAGAAGTACGTAAACCTCACGAAAAAACAGCTTGTTCTTTCGAACGTATTTATTTTTCGAGAGGAAGTGATAAAGACATTTATAAAGAGCGAAAACAATTAGGAAGAAACGTTGTCCCCCAAATTTTAGCTTCTATTGATAATGATTTAAAAAATTCAGTTTTTTCATTTATTCCAAATACTGCGGAAATTTCCTATGATGGAATGATGAAAGGAATGCAGGAAAAGTTAAATGAAATTAAGCTGAAAAAAATAAAAGCGTTAGGCGAAAATCCTTCTGATGAAGATCTTCAAAAAATATTAGCATTAAGAAATCGAATAGAAAAAATTGCTATCAAAGATGCTAAATTGAGAACATTTATTACGCAAGATAAAAGCCGAGATGATTTAGTAACACACGTTTACGACATTACTTATGGTAGTGTTTATCCTACTGATAATCTAGTAATTATTGATGATTCTATTGTGAGAGGAACTACGTTAAAACAAAGTATTTTACGAATTTTAGACCGACTAAACCCTAAAAAAATTGTGGTGGTTTCTTCGGCTCCTCAAATTCGTTATTTGGATTGTTACGGAATTGATATGGCAAAAATGGGTGATTTTATTGCTTTTCAGGCAGCAATTGCCTTGTTAAAAGAACAAGGAAAAGAAAACATTATTGACGAAACTTACCAAAAATGTAAAGCCCAAGAAAAGCTACCAAAAGAAGAAATTACTAACAACGTTAAAGCAATTTATGATCTTTTTACTGCAGAAGAAATTTCTAAAAAAATCTCTCAATTGCTTACTCCAGAAAACATGAATGCTGAAGTTGATATTGTTTACCAAAGTATAGAAGGTTTGCACGAGGCCTGCCCTGATCATAAAGGCGATTGGTATTTTACAGGTAATTATCCTACTCCTGGTGGAAACAGAATAATAAATAGAGCTTTTATTTATTATGTAGAGGGGATAGATAGGAGGGCTTACTAAATGAAATTTTTTATTTTAATATTTTTTACATTGTTATGTAAAATAATGATTGCACAAAAACCTTGCGAAAATGTTCGTCTTTATTTCCCCGAGTTGCAAGAGGGAGAGAAAGATACTATTTCCAATTTATGGGTGCAGGATATAAGAGAGCTATCTCTAACTGGAGCTGAAAAATGCAAAAAAGAAGCAGATTTTGACATTCGTGGTTATGTAGTAAACGTAAATGGAAAGATAATAAAAAGTGTTAGAGGATGGGAAGCAAGATTTTTCCCCGCAGTGATACGTCAATTAGAAGAATTAAAAGCTGGAGATAAGTTTGCCGTAACAGCTAAGGTAACTATGCGTGTAGATGAAGAATATTATAAAACGCTTTCTATAAAAAGGACTTTTTACGTAAACTAATTCATCCACTTAAAAGTTTCTTCTTTCATAATTATAAGGAATAGCATTCCCACAATTGTCATTTTTCTCACACACTTAGATTTCAAATAGTTTTATATTTGACGAACATTAAAAAAACTATTATGAGAATTTTCTTTATTCTATTTGCGTTTATATTGTTTGGTTGTGGTAGTGATCCACAAACGGTTGTTGAAGAAGTAGTGCCTGTTGCTGAAGAACCAAAAAAAGAAGAGCATCAATTTCCTAATTCTGTTGAAAAAGGGAAGTTTTTTGAAGTTGACGGAGAAAAGATGCTTTATGGAGGGAAAGACAGTTCGCAACATTTTAACATTACAGATTATACTTTGGTAGATGAACAGTTCCATTTTGGAATTGGCAGAGAAGTTTTTCCAGCGTTATTAGAACCTGAATTTGTTCCTGTTAAAGATGCAGAAGGTGATAGTACATGGCCAGATACCACAAGGTTTTTAGTAGCCTATTCTGGT
>JAJCYN010000298.1 GCA_029262915.1 Flavobacteriales bacterium | reverse complement strand
CAAACTTATTGTTATTAACTGTATAAAAAGATTGTCCATCTCTATGAACATCATAGCCAATAAAGAATATGTAATCATAAAAATCACTTATTCTTTTTCCTTCATTGATTGAAAAGAAAGCATATTTACCATTCGATTTATAACGATAAATCTCATATTCAATGTGTTCAACTTTAGTTGTGTTAGAATCGAAAAGTATTTTAAAATGATCTAGAGTGTAATTCTTCAACAAAATTTTCTCAGAAACAGTTTTGAAATTGTTATTGTAATAGATAGAGCTTCTATAGTTACCATATCGATAACCATTTTTCCATTTTTCAACCTTACCACCATTATCCAAATCTATAATTAATTTTCCTGTGAATAAATCGTAAACTCGAGTACCATAATGATATCCTTCTTCTTGTTCAACTAAGTAGTTACCTAAATGATTTATCATAAAAATATCCTGAATCCCGTCATCCTCGAATCCATAATGAGTAATTGTTTTACTATCTACATCATAAGAACAACTAATATTGTACATCCCATATTCATTACTACTTTCATTGTAAAATTCTACGTTTTCCTGTTGTTTGCTAACATTTACAAAATAGCCATTATTGCGTTTAATATCTAATAACCCTAAAACAGATGAAGATACTACAATGACAAAATTTTTATCTAAAGCTTTCTGTAAATAAAACGCTTTATCAGTGGTTAAGATGAATTTGTTTTTTAAAATATCATAAATCCCATATTCGGAATCTGTTTGGTAGTTTATCCAATTAGAATTTATGCTATTTAATTCGACTTTTACTACTTGAGAGAATATTATTTTTTTAGATTTATGATCCCACAATCCAGTTCCTTTTTTTGTTTTAAAAAAGAAGTAATCTTGTGAAAAAGAAGTCACATTTACCTCTTTTATCCCTTTAGTTGGAATCTCTTTTTTTAGTTGTTTTAAATTTTCCTGAGAAAAAGCATTTATGCTTAAGAAGAAAAGTATGAGGATTATTAGTTTTTGTTTTTTCATAGCGCTTGCTTAAAATCAACAGTTGAAAAGAAAGAACAGTGCTAGAATATTGATAATCAATAATTAGATCTCTTTATTTCAACAAATACAATGATAAGAAAAATTGTACGCTTAAACTTCTTTGTTTCAAGAATAAATACAAATTTCAATAATACTTATTTAATTGACTAAGCCAAACTTTACATTATATTCTAACACCAATAATACCCTTCGGCTATCGCTCAGGATAAACTGTACTCCATTTCCGTTCATATCTTCACTCCAATTACGCACACATCATCAATTTGTTCTATATTTCCTTTCCAATAATCAAAAGCATTGGAAAGGATTTGATGTTGTTCTTCCATCGTTTTATTATGGTTGGCTAGCAATAACTCTTTAAATGGTTTGTATTTAAATTTCTTCCCTTTTGGTCCTCCAAACTGATCTGCAAAACCATCAGTAAAAATATAAACTCCATCGTCTTTTTGTAATTGAATTGTAGTTGTAGTATGGGGTAAAGGATTATCAAATTTGCCAATAGGCTGCTTATCTCCTTTAGTTTCAATTAATTCTTTATTTCTGATTATATATAAGGGATTATTAGCTCCAGAAAAATGTAGTTCGTAAGTTTTTGTGTTTAAACTACAAAGTGCAATGTCCATTCCATCTTTAACGTCTTCCTCACTTTTTTCAAAAGTTTCCACAACTAACGCTCTAACTTTATCGAGTATTAAAGATGGTTGAGTTAGTTTAAATTCTCTTACAGCCCTAATGAGTGCATTGTTACAAACTACACTAACCATTGCACCAGGCACACCATGTCCAGTACAGTCTGCAGCAGCAAAAAGGATGGCGTTAGGAGTGTTTTCTAACCAATAAAAATCTCCAGCAACAATGTCTTTTGGTTTGTAAATTATAAAAGAGTTGGGTAAGTATTTATTAACTAATTTTAAAGGAGGGAGTATCGCCTCTTGTATTCTTCTTGCATAAGTAATGGAATCTGTTATTTCTTGATTTTTCTCATCAACTAAATGTTTTTGTTGCTCAATTAACAATTTTTGTTTTCGTGTAATTCGTAAACGATTAACTATAAAAAAAGAAAAAACAAGGACTAAAGACAAGCCTCCCGCAATAGCATAACTAATTATTTTTTGCTGCTGTTTTTGTTCTTTAGAGAGGGCTATTTCTTTTTCATGTTCTTTTTCACTAATAGCCTGTTGTTTATCAAAACTATATTGCATTTCTTGTTGTACAATTTCTTTTTGGGTTTCTTGATTGTTTACACTATCCCTCATAGAAATATAAAGTTCAAACATTAGAATAGATTCTTTGTAATTATTTTGATGTTTATAACACTCATACAAAATTTTAGCAGGTAATATTGTTTCTATGATTGTACCGGTTTCTTGGGCTATATACAATGCTTTTTTAGCATAATCAATAGCTAAAGAGTAATTCTTCATTTTTTGATGAACTGCACTGATATTACTTAGTGAATTAACAATCCCAACCTTATTATCTATGGATTTTCTAATCTCCAATCCTTGCTGAAGAAACGCTAACGCTTTATCGTAGTCTTCTT
>JAJCYN010000297.1 GCA_029262915.1 Flavobacteriales bacterium | reverse complement strand
TAGGGGTTGAAGAAGAGGTTGCCAGTTTTGTACTACCAATTGGAGCAACCATAAACATGGATGGCACAAGTTTATATCAAGCTGTCGCAGCAGTATTTATTGCTCAAGCCTTTGGAATGGATTTGAGCTTAGGAACTCAACTAGGAATAGTTGTAACAGCAACCCTTGCCTCTATTGGATCTGCAGCAGTACCTGGAGCAGGAATGGTAATGCTAGTTATTGTTTTAGGACAAGCAGGAATACCTGAAGCAGGATTAGCTTTAATCTTCGCCATTGACAGGCCTTTGGATATGTGCAGAACGACTGTAAACGTAACTGGAGATGCTGCTGTTTCAATGTTAGTAGCGAAATCTGTAGGAAAATTAAGCACTCCACACGTGAAAAATTGGGATGATGATTATCCAAAAACTGCCTAATTATTAAAAGTATAACTACCCTTTGTATTCCAAAATTTATCTCTATTAATAAATTTTAACAACCAGCAATAAATCATCTAACTTTTTGTTACTTTTATTGGTTCTAAATTTTTAGCATCATATTTGATAACAACACGCCATAAATAAATTATAAAATGAAAAAAATTCTTAAATATTTCGGCTTTACGCTTCTTTTCCTAATCATATTAATTATTCTATTACCTATTATTTTTAAAGGGAAAATTGTAGAAATAGTTAAAGAAGAAGCTAATAATAGTTTAAACGCTAAAATAGATTTTGGAGAATTTGATTTAGGATTAATCAGCACTTTCCCCAACTTTGAATTTTCTATAAACGATGTAAAAGTTGATGGAGTAGATAAATTTGAAGGAGTGCAATTAGCCAGTATCAAAAACTTAACACTTAAAGTAGATTTAATGAGTGTTATTAGTGGTGATGAAATTAAAGTAAAAACGATTAGCATTGATAATCCGAACATATATGCAATGGTATTGGCAGATACTACAGCCAATTGGGACATTGCAAAAGCAAGTGACGAAGAAGTGGTTGAAGAAGAAAGTGGAGAAGCTACATCCTTTAAATTAGGCTTAAAAGAATTTACCATAAAAAATGCTAACATTGTTTATATAGATGAAACAATGGATTTAAGTACTTCTATTAAAGGTTTTCATTTTACCCTTTCCGGAGATATGACTGAAGATGTTACAGACCTAGTTACACACACCGTTGTAGATACGCTGAATTTAGAGATGGAATCCATCAATTATTTTAAACAAGCAAACATTGAAGCTGATGCAACAATAAAAGCAGATTTGGCTAACAGCAAATATACTTTTACTGAAAACGAATTCAGAATTAATGAATTAGTTCTTGGCTTAGATGGATGGTTAGCAATGTTTGAAGATAAAGATGATATTGATATGGATTTAAAATTTGGAGCCAAACAAACCGAATTTAAAAACATTCTTTCATTAGTTCCTGCTGTTTTTATGACAGAGTTTGCTTCAGTGAAAACTGCTGGAAAATTACAGTTAGATGGTTATGCTAAAGGAACTTTTACAGAAACTGCTTTACCAGCATTTGGATTAGATTTAAAAGTTGCAGATGCTATGTTTAAATATCCAGATTTACCAAAATCGGTAAACAACATACAAGTAGATTTACACGTTGATAATCCTGGAGGAAGCGAAGACAATACTTTCGTTAATCTTAAACGATTTTATATGGAATTAGCAGGAAACCCTGTTGATATGAATATGAAAGTTAGAACTCCTGTTTCTGACCCTGATATTGATGGAGGAATGAAAGCCAAAATCAATTTAGCTTCGTTAAAAGATGTAATGCCTACTGAAGGAGACGATTTAAATGGGAATATTACTTCCGATATAAGATTAAAAGGAAAAGTTTCTGCTTTAGAACAAGAACGTTATGAAGATTTTACTGCTGAAGGTCAGTTCATTATCCTGGATATGTTATACAAAAGCGATTCATTGCCTTATGATGTGAATCTAAAACAAATGTATTTAAACTTCTCTCCAGAATTTGTTGAGTTAGCAGCTTTTGAATCGCAAATCGGAAAATCTGATATCAATGCAAATGGTAAAATAGAAAACTTTATTGCCTACGCTTTTGCTGATGACGAAGCATTAACAGGAAGATTCAATTTAAATTCCAATTTAATGGATTTAAATGAATTTATGGAAGACGAAGGAGAAGTTGCTACCGAAACCACTGAAGGAGAAGCTACTGATGAAGAACCATTATCTGTTATTGAAATTCCTAAAAACATAGATTTCACATTAAATTCATCCATGCAAAAAGTGATCTATGATAATATGGAGATTGATAACTTAAAAGGAGAATTAGTTGTAAAAGATCAAAAAGTAAGTATGAACAATTTAGCAATGAACTTGCTTGATGGAAGTATGGTTATGAATGGTCATTATGAAACTACTAATCCTAAAAAACCTAGCTTTAGCTACGATATGGCGATTAATGATTTTAACATTGAAACAGTAACTGCTACATTTAATACCATCGAAGAAATGGCCCCTTATGCTAAGGGTATGAAAGGAAGATTTAATACTTCCTTAAAAGTAGATGGTGTTTTAGATGAAGAAATGATGCCTGATCTTAATACCATAACTGGAAATGGAGATATGCTGACAAAAGGAATGAAAGTTGAAGATTTTAAAGCACTTAATCAATTAGCGGATATACTTAAAAATGATAAATTCCGGAAATTAGAAATTGATGATACGCATATTAAGTATAGCTTTAAAGATGGTAGAGTTTACACTGAGCCATTTGATATAAAAATGGGACCAATTACAGGAACCATGTCTGGTTCCAATGGTTTTGATCAAACAATGGATAATGTAATGACTTTAAAAGTTCCTAGTTCAGAATTAGGTGCTGGAGATGCTGTAAATAAATTAAATTCTCAAGCCTCTAGTTTAGGGATGAGTCTCAAAGCTGCTGAATTTGTTAATGTTGACGTTACTTTAAAAGGAACTGTTGATGATCCTAAGGTAGGCGTGAATTTAAAAGATGCCGTTGGTAGTGTCGTTGAAGATGTAAAAGAACAAGTCAAAGAACAAGTTAAAGAAAAAATAGAAGATGTTAAGGATGATGCTAAAAAGAAAGCAAAAGAACAAGCCGACAAACTTTTAGCTGAAGCAAAAAAACAAGCCGATAAAGTTAGAGCGGAAGGTAAAAAAGCTGGTGATAAGATTAAAGCAGAAGGTCAAAAGCAAAGCGACCAACTATTAAAAGAAGCTGGAAGTAACTTTATAAAGAAAAAATTAGCAAAAGAAGCAGGTAAAAAAGCAGTTAAAGAAGCTGATAAACAAGCAAAAAAAGTTGAGGCTGAGGCGAACAAGAAAGCTGACGGTATTGAAGCTAAAGCTCAAAAAGAAGCTGATAAAATTATGGCCGAAGTAAATAGTAAATAATACTTCATAGAAATAAGAAAAAGGTAAATTGAAGAAGTACGTAATTTCAATACTAGTAAGTGTATTTTTTCTAGGTGCTTATGCCCAAGAAGAAAACTGTCCTGAACCAAAAAAAAAAGCAGTTAAACTATTTAATGCTGCTAAAACGGGTTCGTATAATGAAAGAAAAAGCTTGTTAATCCAAGTTATTAAAACTGACCCCAATTACCTTGAAGCCTATGACGAATTAGCTCACATTAGTGCTAAAAAAGCAGACAATGCTTTTAATTCAGCTGATATAAATGGTTACAAACAACAAGAAAAAATAAAATTAACATATTGGAAAAAAATTATTGAGATATGTCCTGAATACAGAAATTTTTACCATACGATGCAACTGGGCGATTACTATTTTGGCAAAAGAGATTTCATCCAAGCTCAACCTTAT
>JAJCYN010000296.1 GCA_029262915.1 Flavobacteriales bacterium | reverse complement strand
ACTCCTTCTCTTTTTCCGCTTAAATAAAATTCTTCCGACATTTTATAACCTTCTTTATCGTAGTATTTCCAAACACTATCCTTTTCTTGGTTTTCATATTTACCTGCAGCCTTTATTTCTCCTGTTTCATAATAAACATTTGAATATGATTCAGATCCAGTATGAGTCATCTTTGCTTGAAGTTTACCCGTATCATAATAATACTTAAAAACGCCAACAGGTTTATCGTCTTTAAAATTACCTATATAGCGAGTCATACCATTTGGATGGTATTTTTTCCATAACCCTTGTTTTCCTTTAGCATCAGTTTTATTCTCACCTTGTGAAAAAACAATTAAAACTGATAACATAAATATGACAACTATTAAATTCTTCATAACAACAACAAAATTAATAAAATCCTTTACCTTTTAAACAATTATTGTACCTAACCTATCAATTTGATTATTAAACGGGTAGTTTATATCTTTTATTTTAATAGTAACTAATCGATTGATTGTGAATACTAAACGATACAAAGATTAATCAAGTCTAATATTTATTGTATTTCCCACTTAATTTATTTTCTTTGTGAGCCATAAATAAAAAAACATAAAAAACTACCTATGAAAATCACAAAACACTTTATGCTAATTATTACCGCAAGCACTTTATTGTTCTCGTGCGGAAGTGATACTAAATCTACAGAAACTACTAAAGTTACTGTAGAAGAAAACGAAGATGACTTTGTTTGGAAAACGGAACAATTTGCTGATTTAAAAATTGTACGTTATAAAATTAACGGTTGGGACAAATTAACGCTTAAGCAAAAGCAATTAGTTTATTACATTACTCAAGCTGGTTATTCTGGTAGAGATATGATTTGGGATCAAAACTACCGTCATAATTTGAAAATTAAAAGAGCGTTAGAAAACATTGTTCAAAATTATGCTGGTGATAAAGAAACTGATGATTGGAAAAACTTTATGATTTACACGAAAAGAGTATGGTTTGCAAATGGTATTCACCACCATTACTCTATGGACAAGTTCAAGCCTGAATTTTCTAAAAATTATTTTACAACACTAATGGCTGATACTAAAACTGAATTAACCGAAGAAATTGTTGAAGTAATTTTTAATCCAAAAATTGACAATAAAAAAGTAAGCTTAGATCCTAACAAGGATTTATTATTAGCCTCTGCATCTAACTTTTACGGACCGGATGTAACAGAAAAAGAAGTTACAGCTTTTTATGCTGCCAAAATGGATAAAAACAACCCTGAACCAATTTCTTATGGATTAAATTCTCAATTAGTAAGAGGAGAAAACGGTCTGGAAGAAAAAGTTTGGAAGTCAGGTGGAATGTATGGTGAGGCTATTGATGAGGTTATTGGTTGGTTAGAAAAAGCTGTTGGAGTAGCAGAAAATGAAGCTCAAGGAAATGCATTAAAATTGTTAATTGAGTATTATAAAACTGGTGATTTAGATACTTGGGACAAATACAACATTGCTTGGTGTGAAGCTACAGACGGAGACATTGATTACATCAATTCCTTTATAGAAGTATACAATGATCCTTTGGGATATAGAGGGTCTTATGAAACTGTAGTTCAAATGAATGATTTTGAGGCTTCAAAAAGAATGGCGGTTGTAGCAGAAAATGCACAATGGTTTGAAGATAACTCTACCATTTTACCTGAGCATAAAAAGAAAGAAGTAGTTGGTGTAACTTATAAAGTAGTTGAAGTTGCGGGTGAATCTGGTGATGCTTCTCCTTCCACACCAATTGGAGTAAACTTACCAAATGCTAATTGGATTAGAGCTAAACACGGTTCAAAATCTGTGAGCTTAGGAAGCATTATTAATGCCTATAGCAAAGCTGGTGGTTCTGGTATGCTAAAAGAATTCTGTTATACTGAAAAAGAAATGGAAATGGCAAAAGAACATGCTGAAATTGGTGATAAAATGCATACTGCTTTACATGAGGTTATTGGCCATGCTTCAGGACAAATTAATGAAGGTGTCGGAACTCCAAAAGAAACATTAAAAAATTATGCTTCTACATTAGAAGAAGCTAGAGCTGATTTAGTTGGCTTGTATTATTTAATGGACAATAAATTAGTTAAAATGGGATTAATTTCTTCTTTAGAAGTAGGTAAGGCTTCTTATGACGATTACATTAGAGCTGGTATGATGACACAATTAAGCCGTTTAGAACCAGGTGCTATTATCGAAGAAGCTCATATGAGAAACAGACAACTAGTTGCTGCTTGGGCTATGGAAAAAGGTGCTGCTGATAATGTTATTGAGAAAAAAATGAAAGATGGTAAAACTTATTTTGTAGTAAACGATTACGATAAACTAAGGACAATCTTTGGAGAATTACTGATGATTATCCAAAAAATAAAGTCTGAGGGAGATTACCAGGCTGGTAGAGATTTAGTTGAGAACTATGGTGTACAGGTTGACCAAACAATACATAAAGAAGTATTAGATAGAGTTGCTAAATTGGATATTGCTCCTTATGGTGGTTTTATTAACCCTAAATTGGTTCCGGTAAAAGATGAGTCTGGAAAAATAACCGATATTAAAGTAACTTACCCCGATGATTTTACTGGTCAAATGTTAGATTACGCTAAGCGTTATTCTTTCTTACCTGCAAATAACTAAAAAAAATTGTTACACTTAACTTATCGAAGTGTACACAAAATGATATACAAGACCATCCTGAAAGGGATGGCTTTTTTGCTTATATTTGGGTATGCGAATTTTACTTTCGATACTAATTATTCCTCTTTTTAACTTTTTTGCAAAAGCCCAAACAACAGCAATACTTGACCCTAATTTTGAGCAAGTTTTAATTAATTTAGGTTATGATAACGTTATTGACGGAAGTGTTTTAACAAGTAATATCAACACGATTGATTCTCTTAATGTTGGATTTAATAATATAGCAGATCTGACAGGGATTCAAGACTTTACACTCTTAACTTATCTATCATGTGGATTCAATCAATTAAGTAGCTTAGACGTCTCTCAAAACTTGAACTTAGAGCAACTTTTTTGTTGGGACAATCAATTAACCAGTTTAATCGTCTTATCAAATACATTATTAAAAAACTTAAATTGTAATGGTAATCAAATTACAAATTTAGATATTAGTCAAAACACATTGTTAACCAAATTAGATTGTGGAGTCAATCAATTAACTAATTTAAACTTAACACAAAATATAAATTTAGTTGAAATAGATTGCTACACAAACATGATTACAAATTTAAATGTCACTCAGAATTTAGCTTTAGAATTTTTATCTTTTTACACTAATCCTATTAGTTCAATAAATTTAACACAAAATTCAAATCTCATTGGCTTGGCTTGTCTTGGAACTCAACTCTCAAGTTTAAACATTAGTGTAAATGCTAATTTAACTATGCTTGGATGTTCAGATAACCCCTTACTTAGCTGTTTGAATGTAAAAAACGGCAATAATATAAACTTTAATAACTTTGTTGCCTTAAATTGCCCTAATCTAACTTGCATTGAAGTTGATAATGCTGCATGGTCATCTACAAACTGGACTTTCATTGATCCTCAAACATCGTTTAGCATAAGTTGCCCTAATCCTTGTACTGTTGGAATTGAAGAAAATAACCTATCAAATATTACACTGTTTCCCAACCCAACAACTGGAGCTATTTCTATTGATTTAGGAGAACTTAAAACCAACCTTACAACTACTTTAACAAATAGTTTAGGGCAAATTATTTTTACCCAACAATATGAAACCACTGATTTTATCAATTTAAATATTGCTGATCCAAAAGGTATTTACTTTTTACAATTGGAATCTGAAGGAGAAATAACTACACAAAAGATTGTGAAGAAATAGCTTTTTTATCCTACATTTTAGCGCGAAATCGCAAAAACCCCTTATTAACTGGCTGAATAATAGACGGGTGACAGAGGTTAAGTAGTTTTATTAATTGATTTAGTCAGAAAAAATCGTTAAGTTTGGGTGTCCCTTCATTCCTCTTTAAGTTGAAACGATTTTTTCACATACTATTCCTCCTTTTACTAAACCCTTTTTGTAGTTATTCGCAAATCTCAGCAGGTACTTATACTATTGGTGGAGCTGCCCCTAATTATACAACATTTACGGCTGCTGTGGCTGATTTAAATACCAATGGTTTAGTGGGTGATGGTCCTGTAGTTTTTAATGTGCGAAATGGAACGTATGATGAACAGCTTGTTCTTAATCAAATTACGAATTCGAGTGTAGTAAATACGATTACTTTCCAATCGGAAAATGGAGATAGCACATTAGTAATTTTAGAAAAGACTATAATAGCCTGTTGTTCGTTTAATTACATCATAAAATTGGATGGAGGTGATTTCATCACCTTTAAACAACTCACAATTCGAAATCCAACAACAGGATCTTCAAGAAGAGTAATCGAGCTCATCAATAATGCAGATAACAATCAATTTCTAAACAATATTATATCCTCAACTATCACAACAAGTACTAGTAATGCTGGAGCCGTTTTTTACTCTTCTGAAACTGGTACTGGCGATGAATGCGATAATCTTTCTGTTAAAAATAATATGATTAACAACGGGAGCCATGGAATATATTTCTATCAACCAACGGCTCATGCGCAGGGAATGGATATT
>JAJCYN010000295.1 GCA_029262915.1 Flavobacteriales bacterium | reverse complement strand
CAATATTTGCCTCTACGGTATCTCTTCCTTCTTCTTGCAATTTATATGCTTTTAGTTTATTTAGTAAGCCTATACCTCTACCTTCTTGGTTCATATAAACAATTACCCCTTTTTCAGCTTCTTCAATCATTTTCATAGATTTTTGCAGTTGAGGACCGCAATCACATCTACAGGAGCCAAAAATATCGCCAGTCATACAAGATGAATGAACACGAACTAAAATAGGTTCATCTTTCGCCCATTTTCCTTTTACTAATGCTAAATGATCCATTTCATTGGTAGTTTGCTTATAAGCTACCATATCAAAATCGCCATATTCAGTTGGCAATTTTATTTGAACTTCTTTTTTAATAAGCGTTTCGTTTTTCATTCGATACTCAATTAAATCTTCTATCGAAATGATTTTTAAACCATGTTTTTTTGCAATTTCCATCAATTGTGGTAATCTCGCCATAGTTCCATCTTCATTTAATATTTCTACTAAAACTCCAGCTGGTTCAAATCCTGCTAAACGCGATAAATCTATGACAGCTTCTGTATGTCCTGCTCTTCTTAAAACTCCTCCTCTTCGTGCTTTTAATGGAAAAATATGTCCTGGTCTTCCTAAATCTGTTGGTTTAGTATCTGGATTTATTAATGCCTGAACTGTTTTAGCTCTATCACTTGTAGATATACCAGTTGTGCAACCATTTCCAATTAAATCTACAGAAACTGTAAAAGGTGTTTCATGAAGAACAGTATTATGTCCTACCATTAAGTTTAAATCTAACTCTTCACATCTATCTTCTACTATAGGTGCGCAAATTAAACCACGTCCATAAGTTGCCATAAAATTGATAGTATCTGCCGTAACATTTCTTGCAGCAGTAACAAAATCACCTTCATTCTCTCTATCTTCATCATCCACAACAATAATTACCTTCCCTGCTTGAATATCTTCAATTGCTTCCTCTATTTTATTTAACTTTGTCTCCATTACTTAGTATTTTAATACAAATTTAGGCAATAGATAAGAGAACAAAGAGAATAGAGAAGTGATTTAGCAAAAAAAGTCTTTTTTCTATTTTCTTTTTCTTAAGATATTATGGCGAGAATTATAGCAATAGACTATGGTAGTAAGAGGGTAGGAATTGCCGTTACTGATGAGTTACAAATTATTGCTAGCGGACTAACTACTGTACACTCTACGGAGGTTATTGCTTTTTTGGAAGACTATTTTAGTAAAAATGAAGTAGAATGTATTGTTGTTGGTGAAGCAAAAGATATGAAAAATAACCCTTCTGAATCAGCAAAAGTGATAGAACCTTTTGTAAAACACTTAAGCAGAAAATTCCCTAAGAAAGTGATTGCCCGAATAGATGAGCGATTTACTTCTAAAATAGCATTTCAAACAATGATAGACAGCGGTTTAAAAAAGAAAGCGAGGCAAAACAAAGCTTTAATTGACGAAATAAGTGCAACCATCATTTTACAAAGCTACTTAAAACAAAAATAAATTCTTTCACCATAATTTAGTTATATTCGTAATTTACTAACTAAATTAATTATGAAAATTGACATTACTCCAGAATCAACCAACTACCAAGAATTAGAGGAAAAATTAAAATTAAAATTTCCTGAATACACTTTTGCAATGAGAAACAAACAATTTTTAGTTGCAAAAAAAAGTAATACCATAGGAACAAACATTATACTTAGAAAAAAGAAACTACTTGTAGTCGGAAGTTTTCCTACTGTTGGAGGCACAATGATTTTTGCTCTTTGCATTGTCTTGTTAGGAGTATTAATTCCATTAATAATTTATTTTGCTGCATTCTATTCAAAAATGAAAGTTATGGAGAAAGAAATAGGAGCTTATCTACAGGAAATATACGAAGTAAAGCAAAGCTAAATTCTATAGCTTTTTATTAAATAAATTCTCTTTTTGAGCTAATTTATGAATGTGTTTTAGATTAAGATGATCTTCAATCATCATTAAATGCTCTATTCTGTGGCAATCTGTTCCAACGGCATCCACCAAATCGGTATCCACCATTTTTTCCGCTACTTTTTTAGTTTGAGGAGAATAATGCCCCGTTAAAGAAAGTAAGTTCATTTGCAATAGAATTCCTTTAGCCTTAAGCTCTTCATATTTATTAAAATCATCATACCAATAGGTATATCGCTCTGGATGAGCTAAAATAGGTTTATATCCTGCCATTTGAAAATTAAAAACTATTTCTTGAAAATTTCGTGGTTCTTGCATAAAAGGTAATTCGAACAACACATGATTATCACCAAAAGTTAAGATTTGTTTTTCAGCAATTAGCTTATCAAGTCCATCATCTAAGTTATATTCTGCTGCTGCAAAAATATCAATTTTTATATTATTCTTTTGAAGTTCTTCTCTTAGGTTATCCAGGCCTTCAAGAATCTTATCTGGCGTGTTCTGGTAAAAGTCACACATTATGTGTGGTGTAGTAACAATTTTCTTATATCCTAACTCAACAAACCTTCTAACTAAAAGCAACGAAGTTTCCATGTCTGGTGATCCATCGTCTATTCCAGGAATTAAATGAGAATGTATATCCGCCCCAAATACTGAAAGACTAATAGAGTCCAGTTTGGGTTCACTTTTAAATATATTTTTTAGAAAGCTCAATGATTAACTTTGAATTATTGGTTAAAACGAATAACTAATCTACGAATTCTTTTTGAAACCAATCTATGGTGATCTTTAACCCCTCGTTAATTTTCACTGTTGGGTTATAGTCAATTAACTCTCTTGCCAAAGAAATATCGGCCAAAGAATCTTTCACATCTCCTGGACGATCATCTCTGTATATTGCTTGAACATCATTCCCCACAACTTCTCTAATTGTACCTAAGAGTTCATTAACTGTTACTCTATCTCCACAAGCAATGTTAATAATCTTTCCTTTCACCTCTTTGTCAGAAAACAATGCTTTAATATTTGCTTGAACGGCATTTTCTACAAAAGTAAAATCTCTACTTTGTTCTCCATCTCCATTAATAAATGGTGATTCATTTTTTATAACTGCATCCATAAATAATGGAATTGCTGCAGCATAAGGTCCTGTTGGATTTTGTTTTGGTCCGAAAATATTAAAATACCTTAACCCTACTACATCTAAACCATACACATTAGCAAAAACCTGTGCATACAATTCTTTTGTGCGTTTACTCACTGCATAAGGTGAAAGCTGATTTCCAATTCTACTTTCTACTTTTGGTAACTCTTTGCTATCTCCAAAAACAGATGATGAGCTAGCAAAAACTATTCGTTGCACATTGCTATCTTTTGCAGCAGTTAATATATTTAAAAAACCGGTTGCATTGGCTAAGTGTGTTGCCAAAGGGTTTTCTATTGAACGTGGCACTGAACCCAAGGCAGCTTGATGTGAGATATAATCTACTCTAGAAATAATATCTTGGCAAGTCTTGAAATCGGTGATATCACCTTCTATAAATTCAAAATTAGGCTGACCTACAAATTGTAATATATTCGCTAAATAACCATTAGAAAGATTGTCTAAAACAATTACTTTTCCAACATTGTATTTCATTAAATACTCTACAATGTTAGAACCAATAAAACCAGCACCACCTGTAATTAAAAAAGTACTTTTAGATATATCTTGTGTGTGAAATGGATTGTTGTACATCTTATCTTTCTGCGTATTGTTTTTTGTAATAATTTTGATAATCTCCAGAAGTGATATTATTCAACCATTTCTCATTTTCTAGATACCAATCAATGGTGTTTCTTATTCCTTCTTCAAACTGTAAAGATGGAATCCATCCTAATTCTTCTTTTAATTTAGTAGCATCAATTGCATAACGCATATCGTGGCCTGCTCTATCTTTAACGTAAGTAATTAACTTTTCAGATTCTCCTACAGGTCTTCCTAATTTTTCATCCATCACTTTACAAACTACTTTTATTAAGTCAATATTCGTCCATTCATTATGCCCTCCAATGTTATATGTTTCACCATTTTTTCCATTATGAAAGATAACATCAATTGCTTTTGCATGATCATTCACCCACAGCCAGTCTCTAATATTTTCTCCTTTACCATAAACTGGTAATGGGTTATTGTTCTTTATATTATTGATAAATAAAGGAATCAATTTTTCTGGAAACTGGTGAGATCCATAATTATTAGAACAATTAGAAAT
>JAJCYN010000294.1 GCA_029262915.1 Flavobacteriales bacterium | reverse complement strand
AATGCCAGGTTTAATTGACATGCATGTTCATGTTGAGGGAGAATTTAATCCTAAATCATATACAGAACCTTTTAAATTAAATGATGCCGATAAAGCATTACGTTCTGTAAATTTTGTAAAAACAACTTTAATGGCTGGATTTACAACTGTTAGAGATTTAGGAGGTTCTGGGGTAAATACATCTATGAGAAATGCTATAAATAAAGGAACAACAGTTGGCCCTAGAATTTATTCAGCAGGAAAATCTATTGCGACAACAGGGGGTCATGCAGATCCAACGAATGGATGGAAAAAAGATTTAATGGGTGATCCAGGCCCAAAAGAAGGTGTGGTAAACGGAGTAGATGAATGTAGAAAAGCAGTAAGACAACGTTATAAAAATGGGGTTGATTGTATAAAGATAACTGCAACTGGTGGTGTTTTGAGTGTTGCTAAAAGCAGTTCCAACCCACAATTTACGATAGACGAAATAAAAGCAATTTGCAGTACTGCTAAAGATTACGGAATGCATGTTGCTGCCCACGCTCACGGAGATGAAGGAATGAGAAGAGCAATATTAGGTGGTGTTAAAACCATAGAACATGGAACAATGATGAGCGAGGAAACAATGGAGTTAATGAAAAAATATGATGTTTATTTAGTACCAACAATTACTGCTGGAAAAGAAGTAACAGAGAAAGCCAAAGTAAAAGATTTTTATCCTGAAATAGTTGTTCCTAAAGCATTAGAAGTGGGACCAAAAATTCAAGGAACTTTTGGAAAAGCCTATAAAAAAGGTGTAAAAATAGCTTTTGGAACAGATGCTGGGGTATTTAAACACGGTGAAAATGGAAAAGAATTTGGCTATATGGTTGAAGCAGGAATGCCAGCTATAGAAGCTATCCAAGCTGCCACCATTACTAATGCATTAATCTTAGAAAATGATAAAATAGGAGTTATTGAAGTTGGTAAACTAGCAGATATCATTGCTGTAGATGGCGACCCAATAAAAGACATTAACGTTATGACTAAAGTAATTTTTGTAATGAAAGACGGGAAGATTTACAAACAGTAATTTAGCTTTTCAACTGAACAGCCAACAAGGTATTCTTCAATAAAGAAGCTATAGTCATGGGGCCTACTCCGCCAGGAACAGGTGAAATAAACTCACACTTGGCTGCTACTTCGTCAAATTTTACATCTCCTAGTAATCTAAAACCTGATTTCTTTGAACTATCTTCAATTCTATGAATACCAACATCAATAACTGTTGCTCCCTCTTTAACCATATCTGCTGTAACGAACTCCGGTTTACCAATAGCAACAATTAATATGTCTGCTGAAGCACAAATTTCATTTAAGTTTTGAGTTCTACTATGCGTTAAAGTTACCGTACAATTCCCAGGATTCGCATTACGTGCCATCAATACACTCATAGGAGATCCAACAATATGGCTTCTTCCAATGACCACACAATGTTTTCCTTCAGTCGGAATATTATAATGTCTTAGCATCTCAACAATTCCAGCAGGAGTGGCAGGTAAAAAACTTGGTAAATCCAATAGCATCTTCCCTAAACTAACCGGATGAAATCCATCCACATCTTTTCCTGGAGCAATTGCCTCAGTTACTTTTTGCTCATCAATATGACTTGGTAATGGTAGTTGAACGATAAACCCATCAATATCATTATCGTTATTTAATTGGTTGATGGTATTCAATAATTCCTCTTCAGAAGTATCAGCATCTAATTTTACCAAAGTAGAACCAAAACCTACTCTTTCACAAGCCTTTACTTTAGCATTCACATACGTTCTACTTGCCCCATCTTCACCAACTAGAATAGCTGCTAAGTGAGGTGTTTTTCCACCACTAGATTTAATCTTTTCTACTTCCAGTGCTATTTCGTCTTTAACGCTGTTGGAAACTTCTTTCCCACTAATAATTGTTGGTTCCATATTTTTATCTTTTAGGCATACTTTTCATCATCTGAGCCATCTTTTTCTTATCTCCCATCATACGCATCATTTTGCTGGTTTGGTCAAATTGTTTAATCAATTTATTTACATCTTGTATAGACGTTCCACTTCCTAAAGCTAATCTTTTTCTTCTACTTCCATTTAATAATTTTGGCTGAGCACGTTCTTGCGGAGTCATTGATTGAATAATTGCTTCAATACCTTTAAAAGCATCATCATCAATATCCATATTTTTCATTGCCTTCCCTACTCCAGGAATCATTCCCATTAAATCTTTGACATTACCCATTTTCTTTATCTGACCTATTTGACTCATAAAATCATTGAAATCAAACTGATTTTTAGCAATTTTCTTTTGAAGTTTTCGAGCGGCCTCTTCATCATATTGTTCTTGGGCACGTTCAACCAAACTTACCACATCACCCATTCCCAATATCCTGTCCGCCATTCTGTCTGGATGAAACACATCCAATGCTTCCATCTTCTCTCCAGTACCAATAAATTTAATTGGTTTGTCAACTACATTACGGATAGAAAGTGCTGCTCCACCTCTTGTATCACCGTCTAACTTAGTCAATACAACTCCATCAAAATCTAATCTATCATTAAAAGTTTTTGCTGTATTTACTGCATCCTGACCAGTCATAGAATCAACAACAAACAACGTTTCTTGAGGAGAAACAGCTTTCTTCACTTTCTCAATTTCATTCATCATTTGTTCATCTATAGCTAAACGACCAGCAGTATCTATAATGACCACATTATGTCCTTTTGCTTTTGCTTCAGCAACAGCTTTTTTAGCAATATCAACGGGGCTTTTGTTTTCTTTATCACTCCAAACCTCAACTCCAACTTGCTCACCTAAAACATGTAACTGATCAATCGCGGCAGGTCTGTAAACATCACCAGCAACCAATAAAGGATTTTTTCCTTTTTTATTTTTTAGATGTAATGCTAATTTTCCTGAAAAAGTTGTTTTACCCGACCCTTGTAACCCAGCAATTAAGATAACAGCAGGATTACCAGTGATATTAATATCAGACATACCTCCACCCATTAATTTGGCTAACTCATCATGAGTGATTTTAACCATTAATTGGTTCGGAGAAACTGCATTAATCACATTCTCCCCTAAGGCTTTTTCTTTAACTGTATCAGTAAATTGCTTAGCAACTTTGTAGCTAACATCTGCATCTAATAATGCTCTACGAATTTCCTTAACCGTTTCGGCTACATTAATTTCGGTTACTTGTCCTTGCCCTTTTAATACCTTAAAGGCTCTGTCTAACTTATCGGATAAACTATCAAACATCTTGTTCTATCAATTTTTTGAAACACAAATTTAATATTTCTTATCGGAAATTATTGCATCACAACCAAAATAGCTTATAAACAAAAGTCCCCACATCGCATGAGGACTTATCTATTTTATTAAGATTACAGACAGGTTCATAATGATGAGCTATATATACTTATTTTTTAATAAATTCCTGTTGCACATATTCTTCAAAAGGAGTAATTATTTTTATTGAATAAACCCCACCAGCAAGACTACTCACATCAATATTTATAGTTGATATTCCTTTATTTATTTGATAATTGGAAAATAATATTTTCTGCCCAACTGAATTGTAAATATTTACAGTTATTACTGTATTTAACTCGTAGCCAAGAACTACTTGTATCAGATTTCCAGCAGGATTGGGATATATATTAATAATACTTAAATCATCACGATAAACTGATACGATATCTGAAAGCGATGAAATACTATTAAAATCAGTTTGTTTAAGTTGGTAATAAGAAATTCCATTATAAGGGTATGCATCATAAAATACGTAATTTAGTACTGAATTAGAATTACCAGCACCATTTACAGTTCCTATTTGTTCAAAAGACAAGCCATCTTTACTACGCATAATAGTGAAATAATCGTTATTTATTTCGGTAGCAGTAGACCAGAATGTTCTAACAGCATCATTTTGATTTTGAGTATTAAATTCTAATAAATCTATATGTAAAGGTACTATAGAAGTAATTGAAAGATTATCAAGTCCCATTCGTATTCCACCAGCTGAATTGGTAATATTAGCGTCATCATCAGTTGGTAAAAATTTAATAACGTGAGATGTGGCAGTAGCAGTAAATGTTAAGGTGCGGAGTTCCCATGGATGACTATTACTATTAAACGGCATAGTGCTAGTGGTACTTGCTGTTACTCCAATAAGAGTATTATCAAAATATACCGACCATGAGCCTGTATTATCTAAAGCATTTGATGCTTTAATTACGGTTTGATGAAGATTTATATCATAATCAGTACCAATCGTAAACCCAGTAACCGTTTGCATAATTCCTTCTTGGTAGGTGGTAAATATGCCTACCTTTAAGTGTAACCCACTCAGCAAGGTTCCTCCCGAAAAAGGGTTTCCGTTAACACCATTAGCAACATCAGGCCCAGTTGTATTAATCACTTCAGGAGTAGAAGCAAAAGCTGCACTTGCTTGACAATTTACATCAGTATTGGGAACATTAATCCAACTAGTTGGATTTGAAGAAGTTGCAATAGCTCCATTTAAATCACCATTTATAAAACTCTGTGCCTCAGCATTAAATGAAACAATATGGAGAAATAAGAATATAAGAACAGATATTCGCAAAAGAAAAAATATTTTAAATTATATTTATAATGGTAATTAAGCTAAAACTTCACTCACTTTTTGTGCAGCTTCTTTTAACAATACTGCTGAGTGAACTTCTAAACCAGATTCATCAATTAATTTTTTCGCTTCTTCAGCATTTGTTCCTTGTAAACGAACTATAATTGGCACTGGTATATCTCCAATGTTTTTATAAGCATCTACAACACCTTGTGCAACTCTATCACACCTTACAATACCACCAAAAATATTAACCAATATGGCTTTTACATTAGGGTCTTTTAATATCATTCTAAATGCTTTTTCAACTCTTTCAGCATCTGCTGTACCTCCGACATCCAAAAAGTTAGCTGGTTCTCCACCTGATAATTTAATAATATCCATAGTTGCCATTGCCAATCCAGCTCCGTTAACCATACATCCCACATTTCCATCTAAATCAACATAATTTAACCCTGCTTCAGCTGCTTCTAATTCAATTGGATTATCTTCAGTTGGATCGTGCATTTCGGCAATGTCTTTGTGCCTAAACAAAGCACTATCATCAACATTCACCTTAGAATCTACAGCAATAATGTTGTTATCTGATGTTTTTAATACAGGGTTAATTTCAAACATAGAAGCATCTGTTCCTTCATA
>JAJCYN010000293.1 GCA_029262915.1 Flavobacteriales bacterium | reverse complement strand
AGTAATTCACTCCTTCTTAACCCAGCAGAATACAATAAACTTACAATACATTTATGTTTAATGTTATTGGTGTTGTTAATGATACGCTGAACTTCTTCCAAACTTATTACTTTGGGTAAAGATGCTCTCTTAATAGGTCGTTCAATGCTATAAAAACGATTGGGCATTTCTAAAACCACCTCATAATAAAACTTAATACTGTTTATCATTTGGTTAATGTATGAGTGCGACTTTTGTTGTTGAACGAGTAGCTGCATATAAGCTCTTATATCGTTTTCATTAATACAATTTAGTTCTTTATTCTTATAATGATTTATAAAGACTTCGAATAGCTGAATGTAGGTTTTAGCAGTATTAATTGCATACTGCTTTAGTTCTAATTTTTGTAAAAAAGATTCAGGACAAATCCTATAATTTGTTGCTAGTTTTCGCTTTCTAAAATCATTTACACTTACAGTTGTATTGTTGGTTTTAGTTTTATTTTTCGAAAAAAAATGAGCACAATTAATCCAAGCAATTCCTTTAAAATCTTCAAAAATTAAGTTTAAATTTTGTGAATTGTTTTTTAAATAGGCCATTCCAAATTTATCACTCCACTTTACTTCAGGAAATCCTTTTACCACGGTTTGTATCATTTTGTTGGGGTAAAACTTTAATCCAATTTGTTTTTCTTTCTTTATTAATAGGTGTTTTAATGTAATAATATGGTTTGGTTGATGTATCATAGGATTAAAATTAGAGAGAGGCTGGACCCAAAACAAATTTAGCCGTACATTTATACGTAAAAATATTCGTATATTTAAAATGTACGAATAAAGCAATTGAAATGAAAAAATGTTTAGAATGCGGAGGTAAAATAGAAGGTAGAATTGATAAAATATATTGTTCGCCTTACTGTAAATCTATATATCATCATAAAAAAAACATGGGCAAAGAAAAAACACTTTACTTAGCAATAGATAAACAACTAAAGTTAAACAGGAAATTATTACAACATTTTAATAGAGCAGGTAAGGCGATAGTTAGAAAACAGAAACTTTTGGATGTTGGTTTTAACCCAAAATATTTTACAAACTATTGGAAAAATCAAAAAGGAGATGTTTATCTATTTTGTTATGAGTTTGGATTTTTAGAAAAACAAGAAAATGGAAAACCAAAATACATTTTAGTACAGTGGCAAGATTATATGGATAAAAGCTAAATTGTCATAGAAAAAATACGCGTTGTGGGCTTATTTTGTATCAATTGTAAATCAAAAGCCATACATACGTTTCGTACAAAAGGACGTGCTTTTTCTGGCAAGGTTAAACCATTAACAGTAATTTCAACCAAGCCATCTCGTTCCATCTCTGTTAACCGTTCTAAACATTCTGCTAATTCAGGAAATTGCATGGCTTCATCTGTCCAAGAAGTTTCAAAATGACACATTATGTTTAAAATGTGCTTACGAATTACTAAGTCTTCTTCGCTTAATAAGTGCCCTCTAAAAATAGGAAGCTGCCCTTTGTTAACAAGCTGCGTATATTCCTCAACAGTTTTGGAATTTTGAGCAAAAGCATACCAAGAGTCACTAATAGAACTCATACCTAAACCAATCATCAGTTGGGTTTTACTTGCTGAATAGCCCATAAAATTTCTGTGCAATGTTTTATTTTCCATTGCTTGGTACATCGAGTCCGTTTTCAACGCAAAATGATCCATACCAATTTCTACATAACCTAAGTCATCAAGTATTTGTTTCCCCGTTTCATAAAGCACTCTTTTTTCTTCAGCACTGGGTAAATCGTTTTCGTCATAACCTCTTTGTCCAACTCCTTTTATCCAAGGTACGTGAGCATAACTGTAAAAAGCAATTCTATCTGGTTTAAGCTCTTTAGTTTTTTCAATGGTATCAATAATACTTTCTCTGGTTTGGTGGGGTAGCCCAAAAACTAAATCTTGGCTAATAGAAGTATAGCCAATTTCTTTGCTCCAATCAGTTACTTGTTTTACTGTTTCAAAGGGTTGAATTCGATTAATCGTTTTTTGCACTTTTGGGTCATAATCTTGAACTCCAAAGCTGTTTCTTCTAAAACCTAAATCATATAAGGCCTGTAAATGCTCTTTGGTTGTATTATTTGGATGAGCTTCAAAGCTAAATTCAAAATCATTGCATTTTTCGGCTTTAGATAGTATCCCATTAATCAGGTTTTCAATATTTTTTGGGTTAAAAAAAGTTGGTGTTCCACCTCCCAAATGAATTTCTTTAATGTGCGGTTTTTTATCGAACAAATCACAGTAGATATCCCACTCTTTTAAAACGGTTTCAATATAGGGTTGTTCAACACTATGTTGTTTAGTAATGCGTTTGTGGCAACCACAAAAAGTACAAAGATTTTCGCAAAAAGGTAAATGAATATAAATACTTATTCCTTCAGATTGATTGCTTTCGTTAAAAGCTTTGACAATTGAATCAATCCAACTATCGTATGCTATACCTGCCTTATTCCAGAAAGGAACCGTTGGGTAACTCGTATATCGTGGACCTGCTATATTGTACTTCTGAATAAGGTTGGTATCCATTTACTTGATCCGGTTTTTAAAGTAATAGCCCAATATGAAAGAAACACATCCTGGCTTGGTATTATTAATTACATCATAAGAAACCATCATTTTTCGCTGTGGAAATTCCATGGTAACTTCAAAAGTATTGCTTTCGGTTCTTTTAGCAGTTTCAGAATTAAAAACTTCTTCAAATTTTCCTACACCTCTTTTTTTCCCTAAGTCATATAACCTAATAATAACTCCTTCGGGCATTTTAGAAACATCAAAAATTAATTTATAAACTACTCCTTTAAAAAGGTTAATTTGGTATTCTTCTTTTAGTGTAGCATCAACATTTTTAATTTCTGTACTTCTATAATTATCAAATTCAGCAGCACCCAACAACTGATAAATTTTCTTTTTTTTCATTTTTTCGCATTGAGCGGAAGAATCATTTAACCCAAGAAAAAGGAAACTAAAAATAAGTATTAAAGCACTTTTGTACATCATTATTATTTATTGTCTAACATTTTCTCTCCAATCTTCTTGCCAAATTTCCTCATTTCTTCTGCTACTTCTTTATCGTTTGTAGCTCTTTCATAAGTGTCGGACATAGTGATAATGGATTGATAAAAAAAGTGCTTCATCTCATCTAGCATCATTTCTTTTGTCCATAGATCTATCCTTAAGGTATTATTTTCTTTGGGATCCCATAAGCTAATTATCATTGCTTTGGCTTCTTTTATTCCCTCTTCTCCTGTGTCAGAGGCAGACCATTCAATCTTTTCTGGTACATGATTTTCATCTAAAGATATGGTAAAATTTATTGTTGATTTATTCATTGTTGTTTTTAAGGTTTATATTTTGAATCGTTCAAGATTTTTTGAGCGTTGTCTTCTTTCATCAATTGTTCAATTGTAATAGTTGGGTTGTTTTGCATATATGCTTTTACAATTTGCCAACCTAACCAATGCCCTATTCTTCCTGGTGAACCTTCAGGAAATCCTTGAATAAAAGGAGCTTCTCCCATGTATTTTATAATTTCGGTTGTTTCTTTGGTGTAAAGCAAATTGTTATCAATAAAGTAAAACCAAACTTGTTCTTCGTTATTATCACACCATTGCAATTGACTTTTGTTATAACTAATTTTAACAGTGTTAGGAGCATCTAGCATTAGTGCATCCAACAAATAGATGATTTTACCCTGATGTATCATTTCGGTTAATAAGTCGGCATTTTTTTGACTTAATTCAAACTCAGTAGAAATCCAACCTAACATTGCTCCAGCAACTAAGCCTTCTTTGCTCATAAATGCAGTTTTGTATTGAGGAAGTCCGAGCTGTGCATAAGCACCATAATTACTACCTAAAAACATGTCTAATCCTATCCCTAAATAACTTTCATCTGTGGTAATAGCATAGTTAAATCCAGAAATATAAGTGATAACTTCTGGGATGTTTTTTTTTGGGAAATAATGTTTATAATGCTTAAAGGCACTTTCTAATTCATTTTGATAGGATGAAAAATCACTGTACATTTTATCCACGTCAACTTTAATTTCATTGATGTATGAATCTTTTTTAAAAGCATTCAATTGATAATGGATGTTAGGATTTTTTATAGAACCAATGTTAATTACACTCTCTGTAAAATCTTGAAAAAACAAGCCATATTTGGAGTTTAATTCTTCAACATTTTTTGGTGTAATGGCTGAAGTAAATTGAAATAAATCCTGATCGAAATGCTTTACTTTTAAGTCAATTTTAACATCAGAGACATCAACATCTAAAGGGCTATTTCCACAAGATAAGAAAATAGTAATGAGTACTAAAGTTATCAAGGGTTTAGATGTTGAAAAATAGGTTTTCATTAACAGTTTTTGGGTTGATTTATAGCTAATTTTGTATAGTAAATGTAGTTTTTATGATACAAAAAGCAAAGGTACTTACTTTAATAGTATTTGGCTTGCTATTTATTAACCTTTCTGCACAGGGTGATGAATTTAGTAATGATCCAACTGCTAAATTATCAGATGATGATAGAAAAATTCGATTTGGATTACAGTTTAGTCCAAATGTCTCTTGGTTAAAAGCCAATACAACTGGTTATGAAAGTACTGGAACTAAAATGGGTTTTAGTTATGGTTTATCTTTTGAGTATTTTTTATCAAAAAACTATCTATTTTCTACTGGTCTTATTTTCCTCCAGACAGGTGGAACTATCTCATATAAAGGAGTAGCATCAATATATCCAGATATTTATCCTGCAGATACAAAAGTGACCTATAATTTAAGGTATATAGAAATTCCAATGATGTTAAAATTGAGAACTAATGAAATAGGTTATTTAACTTATTTTGGGCAATTTGGTTTTAAAATGGGATTTAATCATAAAGCAAATGCTGAATTCGAATATCATTATATAGATCCTGACAATGTTATTCCGGAAAATGCTACTCAAACAACAGCCAATTCAACTGAGGATGTTAATTTTTTAAATTTAAACTTATCAATAGGAGGAGGTATTGAATATAATATTTCTGGTAATACAAGTTTAATGCTTGGGATAACCTATAATAATGGATTTATTAATCAATTAGATACAAAAGTAAGTGCATTAGATGCAAATGGAGATGCCGTAATTGATAGTTTTGGAAAGGTTCCAGTTTATACTGATAAAGATGCTAGTGCTAACTTAAATTATGTTGCCTTAAACATTGGAATCTATTTTTAAAAGATGAATTCATCTGCTGTAAAAAATCATATTGTTAATTGGTTAAACGATTACATTAATGAATCTAAGACAAAAGGTTTTGTTATTGGAATTTCTGGTGGGATTGATTCTGCTGTTACCTCTACTTTAGCTGCAGAAACTGGTCTTCCACTAATATGTCTCGAAATGCCAATTTATCAATCGGATAAGGAAGTTGGAAGAGCTCAACAGCACATCAATTTTTTAAAAGAAAAGTATTCTAATGTGAGTTCAGTAAAAACAGAATTGACCGCAGTATTTGATGCTTTTATTTCTGCTATGCCTGATGTTGATAATGAGGAAGACAGGAAAATGAGTCTAGTAAATACACGAGCTCGTTTAAGAATGACAACCCTTTATTATTTTGCTGCAATAAATAATTATTTGGTATTGGGTACAGGTAATAAAGTAGAAGATTTTGGAGTAGGATTTTATACCAAATATGGTGATGGAGGTGTGGATATTAGCCCAATAGCAGATTTAGTAAAAACTGAAGTTTATGCTTTGGGTAGAGAACTAAATGTTATTAATGACATATTAATTGCTCCGCCAACAGATGGGCTTTGGGGAGATGAGCGAACCGATGAAGACCAAATAGGTGCAACTTATCCAGAGTTAGAATGGGCTATGGAAATTAGTGAAAATGCAAACATTGATTTTACTTCTTTTACTACTAGACAACAGCAAGTCTTTGAAATTTACACACGATTGAATACCATTAATCAACATAAAATGAAAACTATACCTGTTTGTATTATTCCTAAAGGGTTGAAATAAGTGTAAAAAATTATTGCTTTAAAGCAAAATCAATGTAGATATACAAATCACTCGGGTGATAGTCGGGTAAGTTAGGACCTCGTTCATGACCTAATCTTACAACTACCAGTTGTCTGTCTGGTATTACAATAATAAACTGTCCTTGTATGCCTCGTGCATAAAAAATATCCATATCCTTATAATAGGTCATCCACATTTGGTAACCGTAAAAGTCTACCGGTCTTCTATTTTTATCTTTTAAATAGTAAGCTGAGCAAGTGGAGGCATCCACATATTGTTGGGTAACAATACGCCTTTTGTTCCATAAGCCTCCATTTAGGTATAATTTACCAATTCGAGCAAAGTCTCTTGCATTAGAGTAAAAACAGCAATAGGCTTTTTCTCTGCCATCTTTTTTGTCTAAACTCCATAAAGCATCATTTTTAGCACCAATAGGTTGCCATACTTTTTGGCTCATATATTCAGCAATAGTTGTCCCGGTAACCTTTTCTAAAATAAAAGAAAGAATAATGGTGTTGCCACCTAAATACTTCCATGTTTCTCCAGGAGTTTCAGTAACTGTATAATTTTCGTTTAATTTTTTAATGTCAGAGCCGTAATAAGCCTTAGCCATATGTCCAAAAGGACTTTTATAACTTTCGTCAAAGTTAATTCCCGAACTCATGGTAAGCAAGTGTTTAATCGTTAGTTCAGGGTTATCTTTGTATTCAGGTAAATAACTACTAACAGGGTCATCAACACTGTTAATTTTACCTTCATCAATTGCAATACCAATTAACAAACCTATAAATGTTTTGGCTACTGAAAAAGAGTTACTCAAAGAGTTCTCATTATAGTCATCCCAATATTTTTCGTAAACAATTTTATCATGCTTCACTACCAAAAAGGCTGCTGGGTTAAAATTTTCAATTTCTGAAAGTAAGGCTTCATTGTAAATTTTATTGTAGTGTTCTCCCGTTTCCCATGGTTGATGCTCACCAACAGCTACAGTTCTACTTTCAAAAATAGCGTGTTCGTCTATTGTTGGACCAGTGTTGCCAATTAAATAAGTAGACGCTATTGCTTTAAATAAATGAGAATGACCAGTAATTATAGCAAGTAAAGAAGCAAGGGCTATAACAATAAATAGTCCAAGAAAAAATCGTTTTAATATTTTCATATTAAGGGATTAACACTGTCTCAAAAAGTTGAACAAAGTGTTTTTTTAACTTTTGTTTTACCTCGTTTACGTCAATTTTACGATTAAGTTCCTTTTGTAAGGAAGTAACTTGTTTATCTGAAATTCCGCAAGGAACAATGTTGTTAAAATAGTTTAAATCGGTATTAATATTAAAGGCGAATCCGTGCATCGTAATCCACCGGCTAGAACGAACTCCCATAGCGGATATTTTTCGGGCTTTAAGCGGATTATCTGCATCTAACCAAACACCTGTAAAGCCTTCATATCTCCCAGCTTTGATGCCATATTCTGCCAATGTTCGAATAATCATTTCTTCTAAAAAGCGTAAATATTTATGAATATCGGTAAAAAATTTATCCAAGTCTAATATAGGATAACCAACTATTTGTCCTGGTCCGTGATAAGTAATATCACCACCCCTGTTTATTTTATAATAGGTTGCTCCTTTTTGTTTGAGTAACGTTTCAGAAAGCAATAGATGTTTTTCATCACCACTTTTACCTAATGTATATACATGGGGGTGTTCGCAAAAAATTAAATGGTTGATGGTTTCAGTTACTATTTTATCGGCTCTTCTGTTTTCAATTTTTGCATCAACGCTTGCTTTAAAAAGCTTTTCCTGAAAATCCCAAGCTTTTTTGTAATCAATTAATCCTAAATCTTGAAAATGGATTTTTTGCATCAAATCTTAGCTAGCTCATTTTTTAAATGAGTTATTACATCAACTTCAGTAACATCTATTCCTTTTTTTTCGGCTAAGAGATAAGATATCCAATCACCAAGATGAACTAAATACATTGCTTTTTCTAAACGGGAATTTCCTTTTGAAAAAATTTCAATTATAGTAGAAGTATAGTTGCTAAAAACAGTTTTGTTCACTTCCATTCTCTTTTGAGTTCTAAAATAGTCATCATCGTTTCTAAAAAGAACAACTGCTAAGTCATCATTTTTTGTGGTCCATCCTACCAATTCATTGTGGTTCATTTCAGGAATTACATGATGCCAACATAGCATTTTAGAATTTTCATTAATTTGTTGACGAAAACGAATAGCAATACCTTCATAATTAGCATCAGCATAAATTACAGGAATTTTATTCATTAACTTTTCTGTAATTGCTTTAGCTTCAATAATGATGTTTTCTTCTTCAGTATTAATGGTGTTTATTGCGTTGTTGAATTGATAAAAATAATCTTCGGAGATAGTTTTATAATGACTTAATAAACAAAAAAGAGGAGGAAAAGCTAATCCAAATGCTGCTCTTGGAGGGTGACCTCCTGGAATAACAATATGGTTGTAATTTTTTTCTTTAGCTATTTCTAACAATTTTCCACCTGAAGTAACACAAGCAATTGTAGCGTTTTTGGCTTCGGCTTGCATTAACATTTCCAAACTTTCTTCAGTATTTCCAGAGTAAGAACAGGCAATTACTAATGTGTTTTGATCTACAAAGGCTGGAATTTTATAATCTTTATTAATAGTAATAGGGCAATTAGCATCAGCTGAAACTACTTGTGAAATAATAGTTCCGCCAATTCCAGAGCCACCTAATCCGCAAATCAGAACATTTCCTATTTGACCTTCAAATGGATTAAGAGCTGTTGATTTACTAATTCCGATAGAATGGGCAATGTGTTTTGTAAAATCTTCAATTAAATTTTTCATTCTTTTTATTTAGGAAAGTAAAAGTAAGAAATTTGGTTCGATTACCACTAAAGGAAATTGAGGGTGCTTGCAAATGAATATAAATAATTATCGCCCGAAATTTTCGGGTATATTTGTTACGTGAATGAGAACAAAATAAAAATATTAGTGATTCGCTTTAGCTCTATTGGAGATATTGTTCTTACAACGCCAGTGGTAAGATGTTTAAAACAGCAAATTGATGGAGATGTAGAAATTCATTTTTTGACTAAAAAGCAATATAAAAGTATTGTTGAATACAACCCATACATTTCTAAAGTGCATACCATAATAAAAAGTACTAATGAAATAGTTGATGAATTAAAGACAGCACAATTTGATTACATTATTGATTTGCACAAAAATTTACGCTCAAAAAGAGTCATAAAAAGCTTAAAAAGATTATCGTTTACATTTGATAAAATCAACTATCAAAAGTGGCTATTTACGTCTTTTAAAATTAATAAACTTCCTAAAGTTCACATTGTAGATCGATATATGGAAGC